>JBKJYP010000213.1:0-2572 GCA_046715695.1 Actinomycetota bacterium
GCTCGGGGGAGTCGCCATCAAGCACCCCGACGGGCTCTCGGGTCATTCGGACGGTGATGTCGTTGCCCACGCGATCGCCGATGCGATCCTGGGCGCCGCCGGTCTTGGCGATCTTGGTGGACACTTCCCCGCGACCGATGAATGGAAAGACCGATCCAGCATGGACATCCTCGATGAGACGGTTCGTCTGGCGGCTGCGAAGGGTTGGCGTGTGGGCAACGTCGACGTAACGGTGATCGCCCAGGCCCCGGCCATCTCTCCACACATCGGCGAGATGAAGGTTGCCGTGGCGAAGGCTCTTGGCGCGAAGCGAGACCTCGTCTCGATCAAGGCCACCACGACCGACGCGATGGGATTCACCGGACGCGGCGAAGGCATCGCCGCCTTGGCTGTGGCTCTACTCGTACCCGCTTAGCTCCCTTACGGACAGTTAGGCTCACTCGCCATGGCGATCCGCATCTATGATTCGATGGCGAAGCAGCAAGTCGATCTGACCCCTCGCGTGGAGGGACGAATCTCGATGTACTGCTGCGGACCGACGGTCTACAACTACATCCACATCGGCAACGCACGGACATTCGTCTGGTTCGAACAGATAAGGCGATACCTGACCTACCGCGGCTATGACGTCACCTATGTCATGAACTACACCGATGTGGACGATCGGATAATCGAGCGGGCGGCTCTCGAAGGCGTGCCGACCCATGGCGTCACCGCTAAGTACGCAGGAGCGTTCGAGGAGGATATGGCTGCGCTCGGTGTCGCTACGGCAGACATCCTTTGCCGGGCCACCGACCACATCACCGGCATGATCGAGGCGATCGAGAAGCTGATCGCCGGTGGTGCCGCGTATGAGGTCGACGGAGACGTCTTCTTCGCGGTGGAGAAGGACCCCACGTACGGCAAGCTGTCGGGCCGTTCGTTGGACGAGATGCGGGCGGGGGAACGTGTCGAGCCGCATCCGTCGAAACGCCATGCGCTTGACTTCGCTCTGTGGAAGAAGGCTGCCGAGGACGAGGTGTCGTGGCCTTCACCGTGGGGGCCGGGCCGGCCCGGTTGGCACATCGAATGTTCGGTGATGTCGATGCGGTACCTCGGGGATGAGTTCGATCTTCACGGTGGCGGCAGCGACCTGATCTTCCCCCACCACGAGAACGAGATCGCTCAAGCAGAGGGCGTCGCCGGCGAGGGCAGCTTCGCCAAACACTGGATGCACTCCGGCATGGTGCAGATGGAAACCGAGAAGATGTCGAAATCTCTCGGGAACGTCTTCTTGGCGCGCGACGCGGTGCAGAGATGGCCGGGCGAGGTCGTGCGCTACTGGGCCTTGATGGGTTCCTACCGGACGCAATCGACCTTCTCGCAGATGGTCCTTGATGACGCGGGCCAGTCGTACGGCCGTTGGGCGCAGTTCCTGCATTCTGCGAGGCATCTGCTTGGGGACGACATGCCCTCACCGTCGGCAGCACGCCGATCGATCGACGATGAGGTGGCCGGTTCCGTGGGACGGTTCATCGAGGCGATGGACGATGACTTCAATTCCGCCGGAGCGTTCTCGGTTATCCACGAGGTCGTCGGGAACGGCAACCGGCTGCTCGAAACCGCCCCGACCGATGCTGCAGTTCGCGACGAGTTGATCGGAGTGGTTGCCGAGTTCCTCGAGATGACGGCCGCTCTCGGTTTCAGCTTCCCCGAGCAGGAGTCGTCGGGCTTGGCCGGAGAGACCATCACCTTCCTGCTCGAGCTGCGCGATCGCGCTCGTGAGGAGAAGCGGTTCGATCTCGCGGACGAGATCCGGGACCGGCTGACGCAGATGGGCGTGGTTATCGAAGACACTCCGACCGGCGCCCGCTGGCGCGCCGGTGCCTGACCCGAGGAGAAGGGTCCGGTCGGCTGGGCGAGCGGCCGAGAGAGAGGGGCCTCCGCCCCAGTCCGTTCTCACGGGTCGGAAGCCCGTAGCCGACGCCCTGCGGGCAGGTGTTGAGGCCGAGCGGATCCTCATCGCTACGGGATCGGATCGTTCGGCGGTCCTCGATGAGATACGGCGTCGTGCCCGGGAGGCCTCGATCCCGGTTCGTGATGTCCCTCGCGTCGAGATCGACAAGCTGGCGGAAGGCACCCACCACCAAGGGGTTGCTGCCATCACGAGCTCGTTCCATTACTCGGACATCAACGAGATGCTGAGGAACCCCGACGCATGCCTGTTGTTCCTCGACCACCTGCAAGACCCCCATAACCTCGGGTCGCTCCTTCGCTCGGCCGATGCCGCCGGGTTCCATGGCGTGGTCATCCCAACCAAGCGAGCCGTCGCGGTGACTGCAGCAGTGAGACGCGTGTCGGCCGGAGCGGCCGAAGTCGTGCCGGTGGCCCGGGTTCCCTCGCTCTCGGCATCGCTGGAGCGAGCCCGCCGTGCAGGGCTGTGGCTCGTGGGGCTCGATCACGAGGCGGAGGGCTCGATCTGGGACTCCAGCGCGATGGAGGCCCCAGTGGGCCTCGTCATGGGGGGCGAGGACAAGGGCCTGTCCGTCGGGGTCAAGGGTGCGTGCGACGAGCTGGTCCGGATCCCCTCGAC
>JBKJYP010000214.1:0-5765 GCA_046715695.1 Actinomycetota bacterium
AGTAGGGGAGACCTTCCTAGATCTAGCCGGCAAACCCCTCCACGGCTAACCCTCGTATCTCTGTTCCGGTTTCCGGAACGGAAGTACGGAACCTACGTACAAACGCGGCAGGGTGTCGGGCCGGGTAACCTTGGCCCGCGGCCGGGGGGTCCGCTCCGCCGGTCCATCTCAAAGGGGAGGGTCGTTTTCTAAATGGGCACCGAGATCAAGATGCCGCAGCTGGGCGAAACCGTCGTCGAGGGCACCATCACCCGATGGCTGAAGAAAGAAGGGGACACGGTCTCGGAGGATGAGCTCCTCGTCGAGATCTCGACCGACAAGGTCGATTCGGAGGTCCCTTCCACGACATCTGGCGTTGTCCAGAAGATCCTCGTCCCCGAGGGCGAAACCGTGCGTGTAGGCACCGCTCTTGCGATCATCGGGGCGGAGGGCGAGGCGGCTCCGGAAGCTGATGCGCAGCCCGACGCGACCGAGGAGAAGAAAGAAGCCGAAGCCCCCGAAGCCGAAGCCGCGCCTGATCCAGAAGCCGCGCCTGAAGCAGCGCGGGCCCAGCCCCCGGGCCCACCTCCACCCCCACCACCTCAGTCACAGCCACAAGCCCCTGTTGCTCAAGCGGCCGCGGTCGACGCTCCCGCGCCACCACCCCCCCCCTTGGATGGTGACAACAGCAAGCGCGGGATCATCTCCCCGCTCGTCCGCCGCTTAGCGGATCAGAACAAGGTCGACCTGAACCAGGTTTCCGGAACCGGTACCGGTGGACGGATCCGCAAGCAGGACGTGCTGCGGTTCGTCGAGTCTGGGGGGGAGCGACAGGCTCAGGCCCCCGCGGCCGCAGCCACGAGTGGACAGGGTCCTGCACCGCAAGCGCCGGCAGCGCCGGCTCGGCAGATAACGGGCCGCGAAGAGGTCGTTCCCTGGACCAACATCCGTCGGCGCACGGCCGAGCACATGGTGGCGTCACACCTGGAAACGGCGCGGGCTTGGAACGCCGTCGAGGCCGATTGGACGCCGATCGTTGCGTTGCGGAACGCGGCCAAGAACAACTTCAAGCAGATGGAAGGCTTCAACCTCACCTACATGCCGTTCCTCGCTCAGGCCGTCTGCGAGACGCTGCTCGAGATGCCCGAGGTGAACTCCACCTATGACGAGAGCAAGCAAGCGAATATCCAGAAGCACTACGTGAATCTCGGCATCGCGGTTGCCCTCGATGGCGGCGGCTTGATCGTCCCCGTGATCCATGGCGCCGATGAGCTGAAACTCGCCGGGATCGCTCGCGCCATCAACGATGTTGCGAACAAGGCGCGCACCAAGAAGCTGTCACCGGACGACCTGGTTGGCGGAACCTTCACCATCACTAACCCGGGGCCCTTCGGGTCGATCATGTCCGTGCCGATCATCCCGAGAGGACAAAGCGCGATCCTCGCCTTCGAAGCGATCCAGAAGCGCGTCGTCGTGACCGATGAAGACACGATCGGGATCCGCAGCATGGGCTTCCTCCCGATGAGCTGGGATCACCGCGCCATCGATGGCGCTGAAGCAGCGAAGTTCCTGGCGGCCCTGCGTGACCGCATCGAGACGACGGACTTCTCGACCGAGCTGGCGCCGTACCTGACATGATCGCTCCTCTTCTTGCTGCTGCATGGCTCGGGCGGGTGGAGTATCCCGCCGCGTGGTCATGGCAGCGCGAGCTCTTCTTGTCCCGTTTGGAAGACGAGCGCCCGGACACTCTGATGCTGCTCGAGCACCCGCCCACATACACGATGGGCCGGAGAGGAGTCGCTGATGACCTCGTCTACGGGGAAGTTCAGCGCGTCGCTCGAGGGATCTCGTTGTTCGAGGTCGACCGTGGGGGCCGGGCCACGTACCACGGACCGGGGCAGCTCGTCGGTTACCCCATCCTTTCGCTGGGCGAGCGCTATGACGTGGTGAGGTATCTGCGCAACCTCGAAGATGTGGTCATCAAGACGGCCGCCGACCTCGGGATCGAAGCTCATCGCGACCCGGAGCACACAGGTGTGTGGGTTGGGACCAACAAGATCGGGGCGATCGGCGTCAAGATCACCCGGGGCATCTCGATGCATGGGTTCGCCTTCAATGTGACGACAGACCTTTCTATGTTCGAGGGGATCGTGCCCTGCGGTATCCAGGGACGATGGGTGACCTCCGTTCAGGCCCTCACGGGCCGCAAGCACTCGACGAAGGAAGTCGCTAACCTTGCAGCGGCCCACATGGCCGAGGTCTTCGGCCGATCGCTGGTGTGGGCACACCCTGAGACCTTGAGGTCTACCGGACTCATAGAAGGCCCTCAGGTTCAAGAAGAAGAGATGGTGAACCCCGAGGCGTAGCCGCTCCATTTCTCGAGGAGGAGAAAGTTCCGTGGCAAAAAGCAAAGACATCCATACCGACCTCGGTCTCAAGGAAGAAGATCTCCTGGAGATGTACCGCTACATGGTCTTGGCGCGCGCTTGTGACGAGCGGCAGTGGGGGCTGAACCGCCAAGGCAAGGCGCCTTTCGTCGTGCCCGTCTCCGGCCATGAGGCTGCACAGGTCGGAACCGCGTGGGCTTTCGAGCGAGGCAAGGATGTCTTCTGTCCTTACTACCGGGACATGGCCCTGGTCCTCGTTGCCGGTTTCACCCCGCGCGAGGTCTTCTTCGGTCTCTTCGGAAAGAAGGACGACCCGAGCTCCGGCGGTCGCCAGATGCCTGCCCACTGGGGCTCCAAGCGCCGCAACATCATCACGGGGTCATCGCCGATCGCCACACAGTGTTTGCACGCAGCCGGCATCGCTCTCTCGAAGAAGATCAAGAAAGAGGACGCAGTCGTCGGTACTTGGTTCGGCGAAGGCGGTACGTCTGAGGGCGACTGGCACGGTGCGATGAACTTCGCAGGGATCCACAAGTTGCCGCTGGTCTTCATCTGCGAGAACAACCAGTACGCCATCAGCGTTCACGAATCACAGCAGGTCGCCGGCACGGTCTTCGAAAGAGCCCGCGGTTACGGGTTCCCCGGCGCCAGAGCTGACGGTAACGACGTACTCGAGAGCTACCGTTACGCCAAGGAGGCAGTGGACCGTGCGCGAGCCGGCGAGGGTCCATCTTTGATCGAGCTCCGCACCTACCGCTACTACTCACACACCTCCGATGACGATGACCGCACATACAGATCCCGTGAAGAAGTGCAGGAATGGAAGGACAAGGACCCCATCCCGCGCTTCGAGATCTATCTCAAGGGGGTCGACTTCATCGACGACGCCAAGATCGCGGAGATGCGCGAGGAGATCGCAGCCCACGTCAGCGAGGAAGCCAAAGCCGCTGAAGAAGCCGACTTCCCGGACGTCGAGGACGCCATGAAGCACGTCTACGCGGACACAGAAGGTAGTGCACAACCCGAGCGTGCAGGTGTGCCCAGCGAGGGGGACCAGCCCGAGCGCGCAGGTGTGCCCAGCGAGGGGGACAAACGATGACCGAGAAGAACGTGGTCACCGCCATCCACGACACCCTCGCCGACGAGATGCGCAGCGACGATCGCGTCCTTGTCCTCGGTGAAGACGTCGGCGCTCGCGGCGGCGTGTTCCGCGTGACGATGGGCTTCCTCGATGAGTTCGGCCCCGATCGAGTGATCGACACCCCGTTAGACGAGTGTCTCATCGCCGGTGTCGGTATCGGCCTCGCCATCGACGGGATGCGTCCGGTATGCGAGATGCAGTTCGCCGACTTCATCTTCCCGGCCTTCAACCAGATCGTTCAGGAAGCCGCCCGGATCCGCTATCGCTCCAACGGCGACTTCGAGGTCCCGATGGTCATCCGGGCTCCCTGGGGCGGCGGTGTGCACGGGGCGCTCTACCACTCACAGTCGATCGAGGCTTTCTTCGGGCATGTGCCCGGCCTCAAGGTAGTAGTGCCGTCGACGCCATACGACGCCAAGGGGATGCTCATCGAGGCGATCGAAGACCCGGACCCGGTCCTGTTCCTCGAGCACAAGAAGACCTATCGCCTCATCAAGGGAGATGTCCCCGACGAGCGTTATCGCGTCCCCTTCGGTAAGGCCGAGGTGCGGAAGACCGGAGGAGATATCACCTGCGTCGCGTACGGGTTGATGCATCACTTCTGCCTGGAGGCCGCCCATAAGCTCGAGAAGGACGGCATCGGTGTCGAGGTGATCGACCTCCGCTCGATCTATCCGCTTGATATCGAGACGGTTCTCGAGTCCGTGGGCAAGACCGGCAAGGTGATGATCGTCTACGAGGACAACAAGTTCCTCGGTGTCGGTGCCGAGGTTGCGGCGCAGATCTCCGAGAGGGCGCTGTTCGAGCTCGATGCTCCGGTCATGAGAGTGGCCGGCCCACATGTCCCCGGGATGCCTTTCGCCCCACCACTCGAGAAGTGGTTCCTCCCCGACGCAGACCGGATCGAGCAGGAGATGCGCCGGCTCGCTGAGTTCTAGGAGTCGCATGGAGCCCGTTCTGATCCCCACTATCTCTTGGCGTCCGGCCGAAACCGCCCGCTTCCGAAGCCGGGAGGAGATCGAGCGCGACCTCCGCCGGGGAGCTCCCATGCGACGCGCCCCCGGCCCCGATGCCCCTCGCCCCGAGCGCAGGCCCGAATGGCTCAGGGTGCGGGTCCAGCAGGGCGAGAACTTCACCGAGCTCCGAGAGGTGATGCGCGAACGAGGCTTGCACACCGTTTGCGAAGAAGCCGCATGCCCCAACATCTACGAGTGCTGGGAGGCGCGCGAGGCCACGTTCCTTCTCTGTGGCGACCTCTGCACGAGGAGATGCGGGTTCTGCGATGTCATGACCGCGAAGCCGCTTGCCCTCGACCCGGAGGAGCCGGCGAAGATCGCCGAGGCGGTCCAGATCATGGGCCTCAAGTTCGCCGTCATCACGGGCGTGGCTCGTGACGACCTTGATGATGCTGCGTCCTCTCATTGGAAGGCGACGATCGAGGCAGTTCGCGCTGCCAACCCGGACTGCGGGATCGAAGTGCTCATCCCGGATTTCAAAGGCCGCAAGGAAAGCCCGCGAGATTCACTCGCCAGGGTCATCGAGGCCCATCCAGACGTCCTCGCTCACAACCTGGAAACGGTTGAGCGGCTCCATCCGTCGATCCGCCCGGGCTTTGGGTACCGCGCCAGCCTCGATCTGCTGGCATGGGCCAAAGACCTCGACCCCAAGCAGGTAACGAAGTCCAATCTCATCGTGGGGATGGGGGAGAAGGAAGAAGAGGTCTACGAAGCGATGGCGGACCTCCACTCCGTCGGGTGCGATGTGCTGACGATCGGCCAGTACCTCCAGCCCAGCGTTTCATGGCACCTCCCGGTCGACCGTTGGGTCCATCCGGACGAATTCGCCCGGTTCAAGATGTTCGGTGAGAACGAGCTCGGCTTGGCTTGGGTCGAGTCGGGCCCTCTCGTGCGCTCGAGCTATCACGCAGGCAAGCAGTACGAAGCAGCTTCGGCCCGCCTAGCCACCCGCTGATGGGCGGGAGTTAATGGGTCCCCGCCACCCCCGGCGCGCGGGGGAGTTAATGGGTCCCCGCCACCCCCGGCGCGCGGGGGAGTTAATGGGTCCCCGCCACCCCCGGCGCGCGGGGGAGTAGTTGCAACAGGGTCGGCGCTGGCCACGCGCGCTGACGGTCGCCGCGACCACTCTGATATTCCTGGTGCCGATCGCGTTCCTGATCGTCGGCTCCCTCCGACGCCCCGGCTTGCCTCCAACCCCCGGATTCGAGTGGGTCCCCGATCGGTTGTACGCGAGCAATTACA
>JBKJYP010000215.1:0-15296 GCA_046715695.1 Actinomycetota bacterium
GGCTCATCCTCGCCGGAGCCGTCGCGGCCGCGACGCTGATGGCTGCCGGGACCTGGGTCATGACGAGAGGCGACGATCCGCAAGCCGGTACAAAGGCAGAGGTCCCGCCCTTCACGCGGGTGTTGGACATCACGTCGGGAACAGAACCCGACGGGAACAGCTCGCAACCTTCGGTCTCTTTCGACGGTGGCCTGGTGGCTTTCACATCTGAAGCAACGAATCTCTTGCTGGACGACGACAACAGTGCTCAAGATGTCTTCGCATTCAACGGCAACCGGGTCGAAATGGTGAGCGTAAGTACGACCGGGGCCATAGGTGACGGACCCAGCTTCGATCCGTCCGTTTCGAAGAACGGCCGCTACATCGCTTTCACGAGCGCGGCGTCGAACCTGGCAGTTAAGCCAGACGCCAATGGTGTGACGGATGTCTTCGTTAAAGACCGGAACGCAGATCGCACCAACAGGGTCAGCCTGTCGGCGTCAGACCTCGGTGATCCGGATGGAGCGAGCTACGAGCCCTCGACCTCGGCAAGCGGCCGATACGTCGCGTTCACGAGCAAGGCTACGAACCTGGTCCTAGGCGACACCAATAACTACTCAGACATATTCGTCTACGACCGCGACACCGATACAACGGAGAGGATCAGCGTGTCGGGGGAGGGGCTCGAGGGAGGCGGCCCCTCCTTCGGGCCGGCGATCTCTCAGGACGGCCACCTGATCGCATTCGTCTCACAGGCACCCGATCTCGTCGAAGGTGACGACAACGGCGTCGCCGACGTCTTCCTCCGTGACCGGACGGCCGGGACCACCGTGTTGCTCAGTCGTTCGGAGAACGGCGAGCTAGGCGACGGGCGCAGCGGCTTCCCTTCGATCGCCGGCAGCATCGTTGTCTTCCCCTCTGATTCCATGAACCTCGTACCCGATGACACGAATGGAGCGACGGATGTCTTCGCTGTCGAACTTGGGGGCGCCGGCGCTATCAGACGGGTGAGTCTCACCACCTCAGGTGGCGAGCGGTCCGGGGCGAGCACTGCACCAAGCGTCTCGGCCGACGGCCGCTTCATTGTCTTCTCCTCGGAAGCCAGCCTGGTGGAGGGTGATCCGGAGGGGACAACGTTCGACGATCGCGACGTCTATGTCAGGGACCTCGAGAGCGGCATCACCACGTTGATCAGCGAGGGGGCCAAGGCCGGCTACGAAGCCGACATCTCCGGCGACGGGGCCTGGGTGGCTTTCATCTCGGCCGCATCCGACCTGGTCACAGGTGATAACAATGGCCGGATAGACGTGTTCCTCAGAGCCATCAGGTAGGCTTTTCTCCTCAACCCTGAGCAACGGCGCTCGCCCAGCAACAAGGCGGGCGCCCGTTCTTTTCCCGGCGCCCCATACCTAATATGGGAGACGCAGTGCACGATAAAGAGCGGGACGCGTGTGGGATCGGCTTCGTGGCCGACGCCCGAGGTCGTGAGTCGCGCGCCATCGTCGAATCAGCTCTGGACGCCCTCTGCAGGGTGCGACACCGTGGAGCCGTCGCGGCCGATGCCCTCACCGGGGACGGCGCCGGGGTCCTGCTCCCACTCCCCCATGCGATCCTCGGTTCCAAGGAGCCCGACCGCACCGGTGTGGCGATGGCTTTCCTCGATCCATCGGACGCTGGCGGCGGACGTAAGGCCGTGGAGGACGCGTGCATCGCCGAGGGGCTCGAACTCTTGGCCTGGCGCCCCGTGCCGATCGACGAGGCCGCCATCGGAGACTCTGCGCGGGCAACGCTGCCGCAGATAGAGCAAGCCATCGTCCGGCGACCTCTTGGTTCCGACATCAGAGACGGAGAGAAGAGGGCCTTCCGGGCACGGAAGAGGGCCGAGCTTCATCCCGGCCTGTACCTGCCCTCGTTCTCATTCCGAACGATCACCTACAAGGCCCTGTGCGCGGCCGATCAACTCGCCTCCTTCTATACCGACCTCGCCGACGACCGTTACGTCGGATGGTTCGCACTGTTCCACCAGCGCTACTCGACCAACACCACACCGACATGGAACAGAGCTCAGCCCTTCCGTTTCCTTGCACACAACGGCGAGATCAACACGATCCGAGGCAACGTCGCCCTGATGCGAGCACGTGAGGGACGACTCGGATCGGACGACCTGGCACCTGAAGACCAACTGCGCCCGGTGGTCGACGTAACGAGCTCGGACTCGGGGATCCTCGATCAGGCTCTCGAGCTGTTGGTGCGAGGGGGCCGGGATCTCGCTCACGCTGCCGCGATGCTCGTGCCTCCCGCATGGGAGGGCATCCTCGATATAGATGCCGAGGTGAGGGACTTCCTGCACTTCCACGCTTGCCTACTCGAGCCGTGGGATGGCCCGGCCGCTCTCGTCTTCGCCGACGGCGAACATGTCGCCGCGACCCTCGATCGGAACGGCCTGCGACCTCTCCGTGTAGCGATCTGCGAGGACGGCCTCGTGGCCTGCGGTTCCGAAGCGGGCTCCGTCAACACCCGCGGGCATGGCCGGGTGCGCAGGACCAACCTAGGTCCCGGTCAGACGCTGGTAGTCGATCCCGCGCGAGGCGGCGTGCTCGAAGACCACGCGATCAAACGCAACCTCGCCGCTCGCCGCCCCTACGGCGACTGGTTGGCAGAGAACCTTCGGGAAACGTCGACGGGGACGCCAGTCGCCGCGCCCGGTGCCGATGTGGTCGCCCGTCAGGTTGCTGCGGGATATGCGAAGGAAGAGTTCACGGTCGTGGTGAGACCGATGGCCACGGAAGGTCACGAACCGACATCCTCGATGGGCGACGACACCGCCCAGCCTCCTCTCGCGACGACGAACCGTGGCGTCTTCTCCTTCCTCAAGCAACGGTTCGCTCAGGTCACGAACCCTCCGATCGACCACTTGCGAGAGCGGCATGTCATGTCTCTCACGACGCGGCTCGGCCCCCGAGATGCGTTGCTCATGGAACGGCCGGGCGCCGCAGCGCAGCGCGAGTTCCGATCATTCCTCCTGTTCCCCTCAGCTCTCGATGCCCTGGGTGGAACGTGGCTGGACGCAACCTTCGAAGAGGACCTGCGGGCCGCGCTGGTGGTACTCGGCGACGAAGCGGCAACGGCAGTGAGAGCAGGCGCAGTCGTGCTCATCGTTTCCGACCAAACCTGGGGACCGGATCGCATCGCGATCCCCGGCTCGCTGGCGGCCGGAGCCGTGCACCATCGCTTGCTATCCGAGGGCCTTCGATCTCAGGCCAGCATCGTCGTCGACTCGATGGAGCCACGCGAGAGTCACCACGCTGCTTGCCTCCTGACCAACGGTGCCGATGCGGTTTGCCCTCGTCTCGCGCTCGAGTCGATCGCCGACCTGGCTATCGCCGGCCGCTTGGGTGGCGAGGTGCCTGCGGATCAGGGCCAGCGAAACTTCTTCTCGGCTATCGAGGACGGGCTTCTGAAGATCATGTCCAAGATGGGGATCTCGACGCTGGATTCCTATCGAGGTGCCCAGATCATCGAAGCCATCGGCCTTGGCCCCGACGTCGTCGACCTGTGCTTCACCGGTATCGAGTCGGTGCTCGGTGGTCTGTCCTTAGACGACCTGGAAGCGCAGATCGTCGAGAGACACGCGGCCGCGCTCGAGGCGAAACCCGTTCTCGCCAGCCCCGGCTACATCAAGTTCAAGAAGGGCGGCGAGTACCACGCATTCAATCCGGACGTGATCGATGCTCTGGCCGGAACCGTGGGAGTGAAGAAGGAGACGGGCTCGGCCGGATCCCGAGCAGACATGGATATGGATGCCGCGCATGCGCTGCAGCGCGCGGTCAAGGGGGACGACGAGTCGTATCGGAAGTTCGCCTCACTCGTGGACGATCGCCCACCCACCGAGCCTCGCGATCTGCTCGAGCTCGTCGGATCGCCAACCCCGACCCCGTTGGAAGAGGTCGAGCCCGCGTCTTCGATAGCGACCCGCTTCTCGACAGGGGCGATGTCACACGGCGCTCTTTCAGCCGAGGCACACGAGACGCTATCGGTCGCTCTCAACATGATCGGCGGCATGGCCAACACCGGGGAAGGTGGAGAGGCTCCCGAGCGTTACCGCGACGAGCGCAACTCGGGGATAAAGCAGATCGCGTCGGGGCGGTTCGGGGTCACCCCCGAATATGTCTCGTTCGCCAGAGAGCTTCAGATCAAGATGGCGCAAGGCTCGAAGCCGGGTGAAGGCGGCCAGCTCCCTGGGAAGAAGGTCACGGACGAGATCGCTCGTCTCCGCCACACCGTGCCCGGCGTGGCTCTGATCTCTCCCCCGCCCCACCACGACATCTATTCGATCGAGGACCTGGCGCAGTTGATCTTCGATCTCAAGCAAGCGAACCCCACTGCGGCCGTGTCGGTGAAACTCGTCTCATCCGAAGGCGTTGGAACGATCGCTGCAGGTGTCGTGAAGGGACTGGCGGATGTGGTCCACATCGCCGGCGCAGACGGAGGTACCGGCGCGAGCCCACTGTCTTCGATCAAGAACGCTGGGATGCCTTGGGAGACCGGGCTCGTTGAAACGCAGGCCGCTCTCGTTTCGAACGGCCTGAGGGGCCGTGCCAAGATCCGCGTCGATGGTGGCCTGAAGACAGGCAGAGACATCGTGATCGGCGCACTCCTCGGTGCGGACGAGTTCTCGTTCGGAACCGCCGCCCTCGTCGCTGAGGGCTGCATCCTCGTGCGGACCTGCCATCGCGACACCTGTCCCGTCGGCATCGCGACGCAGAACCCCGAGCTCCGGGCCAAGTTCGCCGGCACGCCAGAGATGGTTGCCCGCTACCTGATGCTCGTGGCCGAAGACGTGCGCCTGTTGCTCAGCTCGCTTGGGCTCCGGACCCTGGAAGAGGCGATCGGTCGCTCCGACCTCCTCCGCGCCAAGGACGGCGCCCTCGACCTGACCCCCCTACTTGTGGACCCAGGTCCCGGCGACCATTCGTTCACGGGGACACTCGCCATCCAGAAGCCACGATCCGATCTCGGCGACCGGCTCTTCGACGCAGCGATGGCCGGCTCGAGCGACCTCCGATATCCGATATCGACGGCGGATCGCACGGTGGGGGCTCGTCTCGGTTGCGCGTTCGCTCGTGACGGCGGCCACCCCGTCGTCGCAACCTTCGAAGGAGAAGCCGGCCAGTCGTTCGGGGCCTTCTTGTCCGAAGGGATCGAGCTGCGCCTCGTCGGGGAAGCGAACGACTACGTATGCAAGTCGATGGGTGGGGGCCGCGTGGTCATCATCCCTCCCGCCAACGACGCCGGCGACCCTGTGCTCGCCGGGAACACCGTGCTCTACGGCGCGACCGGCGGGCAACTCTTCATCGCAGGTCGCGCCGGAGAGCGTTTCGCGGTTCGCAACTCGGGAGCCGTGGCCGTGGTCGAAGGCACGGGAGACAACGCCTGTGAGTACATGACGGCCGGCGCCGTGGTGGTGCTCGGCCCAACGGGTCGCAACTTCGGGGCCGGGATGAGTGGTGGTGAGGCGTATATCTACGACCTCGACGAGACGAAGCTCAACACCCAACTTGTGGCCGCGTACGAACCGACCGAGGGTCAACTCGCATCTCTGCAGCGAGTGTTGCAGCGCCACTATGAAGCCACGGTTTCCTCGAGAGCCGCGGGGATCCTCGCCGACTGGGCTCAGGCCTCCAAACGCTTCTCGAGGATCGCTCCGGTCGCCGAGGTGGCTCGGTTGGAGGCGTTGTTCGAGGGAACCGCGGTCGCCTCCACCGCCGAGTGAGGGATCTCCGTTACATAGCAACGGTATCTACGCGCTCACCGAGATCGGACGAGTGACCGGGCTCGAAGGAAGACGGCGTCGAGCATCGGCTCGGTGAGCTTGCCGGTGAAGGTGTTCTGCTGGCTGGGGTGGAAGCTGCCGAGCAAGGTCCACCGTTCAAGCTCCACCTCGGCGAGGTGGCCGAACCGGGGCTTAGGACGGATCGGCTCGCCCGACAACTTGGTGTGGACCCGCAGAGCCGAGTCCCAGGCATAGGCACCGAGCGCGATCACGACCTGGATGTTCTTCAGCAGGGCTGCCTCGCGCACGAGGTACGGCTCACACCTCTCGCGCTCGTCGATCGCCGGCTTGTTGTCCGGGGGGGCGCATCTAACGGCGGCAGAGACGTACGCGTCGATAAGCCGCAGACCGTCGTCGGCAGACACGGAGTGTGGCTGGTTCGCGAAACCGGTGCGGTGCATAGAGGCGAAGAGCCAGTCGCCCGATCGATCGCCGGTGAAAACGCGTCCGGTGCGGTTCCCGCCATGAGCCGCCGGGGCCAGTCCTACGACGAGCACGCGGGCCTGGGGGTCGCCGAAGCCGGGGACGGGCCTCCCCCAGTACTCCTGATCGGCGAAAGACGCTCTCTTCTCGACGGCCACGAGCTCTCTCCACGCAACGAGCCGGGGGCAGGCGAAACAGTTGACGATCTCATCGGTCAGATCCGCCAGAGCGCCTTCGTTGGGGGCTCCGTCACGCAATGCCGGACTCAGTCCCCAAGAAAGCTGTGCGCGAAAGCCAGGTGTCGCTCCTCATCTCGCTCGATGAGGTCGAGTCCCTGCAAGAGACCCGGCCCAGAGCCCGCCGCGGCGCGCACCTCATCCAGCAACCCCTTCGCTGCGCCTTTGATCTCTATGTGAGTTAGGCGGATACCGGCGGGGAGTGCCTTGAGCCCATCGCTACGTACCTTGGTCGAGGCGCTCTGGAGGTTCTGTAGGCGCTCCTTCCACGCACCGTTCAGACCCAGGCGCGCCGCCTCGACCCGAGACTCCATGGAGCCGGGGACTTCCAAGACCTCCGTCAGCACCCGGTCGAAGAACACCGCATGCCGCGCTTCGTCGACCAGCTCCGTGCTCAGGAAGACCTGGTCCTCCTCGTCTGGGATGACATCGACGAAGGGGACGAGGCCCGAGGTGAGCGCATCCTTGATCACCAGAAGACTCTCGATCGCGACCTGGATGGGGGTATCTGGGGCGGCGGCGAGCTCGATCTTGCCGGCCTCCCACTGCTGTTGCTCCCAGAGGTAGTAGAGCTCTCTGGCTTTGGATCCCATTACAGGACGTGCGAGAGGAACTCTTTGGTGCGTGGGTCCTGGGGCTTGTCGAACACTCGCTTAGGCGTGTCGTCCTCCAGGATCTTGCCCCCGTCGGTGAAGAGGAGTCTCGTGCCAACCTCGCGGGCGAAGCCCATCTCATGCGTGACGATAACCATCGTCATGCCTTCATTGGCGAGCTCTACGATCGAATCGAGGACCTCACGCACAAGCTCCGGGTCGAGGGCCGACGTGACTTCGTCGAAGAGCATGAGCTTCGGTTTCATGGCGAGGGCACGAGCGATGGCCACTCGTTGCTGCTGCCCGCCGGAGAGTTGTGAGGGATAGGAGTTGGCTTTCTCTTCGAGGCCGACGCGCTCCAGCTGCTCCTTCGCCCGGGTCCGAGCTTCCGCTTGGTCGAGCTTGAGGACCTTCTCTAGAGCAAGCGTGATGTTGTCGAGCGCGGTCTTATGGGGGAAAAGGTTGAAGGCTTGGAAGACGATCCCGATATCGGTACGCACCTTGTTGAGATCGGTACGGATGTCCGTGATGTCGACTCCGTTGAAGAAGACCTTCCCCTCCGTCGGCTCCTCGAGCATGTTCATGGTTCGCAGCAAGGTGGACTTCCCCGACCCGGAAGGACCGATGATCACAACAACAGAGCCGGCCGTCACCTCGAGGTCGATCCCACGGAGCACATGGTTGTGGCCGAACCACTTATGGACCCCCTCGAGACGGATCAGGTCGTCTCTGATGGCACCGGTCGCGTCGAGCTTTGAAGAGGAGGAATCGCTCATCCGCTGATCCCAACTAGACCGCTTCGCAGCCGTCTCTCGAGAGCGTTGACGAGCCTGATCAGAGGAAGAGTGATCGCTAGGTACCCGAGCACCGTGTAGATGTAATACGTGTAGTTGAAACTGTTGGCAGCGGCCTGGCTCCCGACATTCATAAGGTCGCGCTGGCTCGCAGTAAGACCCAGCAACAGGATGAGCGCCGTGTCTTTGACCAGGATCACGAACTCGTTCATGAGTGGGGGGATGACCCTGCGGATCCCTTGCGGGACTATGGCGTAGCGCATGGCTTGGAAGTAGCTCATCCCCAGGCTGCGTGCGGCCTCCATCTGCCCCCGTTCGATCGATTGGATCCCGGCGCGGAAGACCTCCGCCGAATAGGCACCGGCGTTGAGACCCAAGGCAGCGACTCCCGCGGTGTAAGCGCTGAAGTTGAGGCCCAAGCCGATGGGGAGCGCCAGTCCGATGAACGTGATCTGCCAGACGAGTGGGGTCCCCCGGAAGAAGTTGATGTAGATGCGAGCAGGCGCCCGGACGACCGATCGCTTCGATAGCGCGAGCACAGCGAGTATCAAGCCGAGGACGATGCCGACGAGCTCGCTGGCGAATGCGAGGAAGATCGTGTTCTTCGCTCCGTTGAAGAACTCCGGGATGAGCCTCGATGTGTTGTCGAACCGCAGGTAGATCGAAACGAAGTTGTCCACGCGATCCCCGCCGACGAACCAGAGCATCGAGCCGGAGAGAAACGTTGCCAGTACGCCCAAGACAGCGCCCGCTATCGCTTCTTCACGGCTGACCTTCGTGGGCAGCGAGCGGAACATGCCCCAGCCCGCGACCATCGCCGCGACACCGAGAAGGCAACCCGTGTACAGCACCGCTCGGGTGCTCGACGACACCAGGCCGGAGACCAGGCTCTCGGCCGGGGTGAATCCTTGGACCGCGAGGCTGATCGTTACCCCGACCAGGACGACGAGCAGGGCTCCGATACCTAGAGCCATGACCGCGAGCGCGGGTGGGGTGCTTTGCTCGCGCACCCAATCCAGCCCGCGCTCGGGCCGTTTCAGCTCTGGGACCGTCGCCGCCATCGGCTTACGCGGTCCGGACTCTTCCTACTCGGACGCGTACTCCGGCAGGTCTTGATCCGGGAAGTAGTTGCTGAAGATCTCGGCGTAGGTGCCGTCCGAGAACATCTCCTCGAGGGCAGCGTCGACGGCGTCCTTCAGGGCCGGGTTGTCCTTGCTCACGGCGATCGCGTACTCCTCGCCGGTCGGAACCTGCTCGACCACCTCGAGGCCCTCGATCCCCTGGATCGCATCGACGGAGACGGGCAGGTCGTTGAAGACGGCATCTACGGTTCCACCCTGAAGGGCCTGGTACATCTGGGGCGCCTTCGGGAAGACCACGAGCTCGACACCGAGGGGGCCGAGCTTCTCTTCCGCGAAGAAAGCACCCGTGGTCGCACGTTGCACGGCGACACGGTCACCTTCGCTGAGGGTGTCGATCCCGGTGATGTCCGAGACCGATGTATCCACGGTCAGAGATTGCAGTGACGGGTAGTAAGGGACGGTGAAGTCGACCACCGCGGTCCGCTCGGCAACCGTATCGGACGCCGGGGAGCCCTCGGGCGCGTAGCCCGTTACCGCGGCCACGACGACGTCGAACTTCCCGCCGCCGGCCAGCTGTTGGAAGATGGTCTCGAAGTCCGTCGAGATCCAAGCGTCGTCAGGGTTGTCCAGACCGATGCGGGTTGCGACCTCACGCATGATCTCGACGTCGAAGCCGGTCAGCTCGCCCGAGTCGTCTTCCATCTCGAACGGCGGGTATGGGATGTCCGAACCGACCGTGAGGATGCCTTCTTCGACGGTGGTGAACCCTGCGGAACCCGTGTCCTCGGTCTGATCGTCCGAAGGTTCGGCCGTGTCGGTTGGTTCGTCGCTTCCACAAGCCGCGAATACGAGCATCGCAGCGAAAACCATGGCTATGAGTCGCAGCCACTTCGTGTCGTTCATCCCGCCTCCTCTGTCTATTCCTCGCCCAGGTACGCCTTACGCACCTGGTCGTTGCCCAGTAGTTTCTTGGCGTCGTCCCTGAGAACGATCTCGCCTGTTTCGATCACGTATCCGCGGTCCGCGGTCTGAAGTGCCATCTGCGCGTTCTGCTCGATCAGCAGAACCGGGGTGCCCTGACTATTGATCATCTCGATGACCTCGAACACCTTCTCTACGATCTGAGGAGCAAGGCCCATCGAAGGCTCATCGAGCATCAGCAACTTAGGCTGGCCCATCATCGCGCGCCCGATCGCGAGCATCTGCTGCTCGCCGCCGGAGAGGGTGCCGCCGGCCTGCTTGCGGCGCTCGGCCAGTACCGGGAAGAGTCCGTAAACCTGGTCCGCGATCGCCTGCTTGTCGGCCTTGGTGGCGCTCGTCGTGAACGAGCCCATCTCGAGGTTCTCCTCCACCGACATGTTGGGGAAGATGTGCCTGCCTTCCGGAACCTGGACGATCCCCCGCTCAACTACGTCGTGACTCTTCAGCGAGGTCATGTCCTCGCCGTTGAAGAGGATCTGGCCCTTGAAGGGCCCGTGGACCATGGAGATCGCCCGAAGCGTGGTCGTCTTACCGGCGCCGTTCCCGCCGATCAGGGCAACGATCTCGCCGTCGTTGACGTAGAGGTCCACACCCTTCACTGCCTCGATGACGCCGTAACGGATATGGACATCCTTGAGCTCGAGGAGAGGCTTCTTATCTGCCACTCGAACCGCCCTTGGGCTTGCGGCCCGGCGACTTCTTAGGCGCAGTCGACTTACGGGTGGTCTTCTTCGCAGTGGTCTTCTTCGTAGTGGACTTCTTCACATCCGACTTCTTGACCGTCGTCTTCTTGGCGGTGGTCTTCTTCGCGACCGCCTTCTTCGATGTTGTCTTCTTCGCAGGGGTCTTCTTAGCCGCCGTCTTCTTTGGGGCCTTAGTCGTTGATGCGGTCGCTTTCGCCGAGGCGCCGGACCTCCGAGCAGGCTTGGGTTCGGACTTCAGCGCTGCCTGTCCGCCGGCACCGGCACCCAGGTAGGCCTCGACGACCTTGGGGTCCTTCTGCACCTTCTCAGGCACGCCCTCGGCGATCAGGACGCCGTGGTCGAGCACTGCGACCCGGTCGGAGAGGCCCATCACGACCTTCATGTCGTGCTCGATCAGAAGCACGGTGACGCCCGAGTCGCGGATCTTGCGAACCAGATCGCGAAGCCCGTTCTTCTCGGCGGGGTTCATGCCGGCGGCCGGCTCGTCTAACAGGAGCAACTGTGGCTGTGTGCCGAGTGCTCTTGCGATCTCCAGGCGCCGCTGGTCCCCATACGAAAGGTTCTTGGCCAGCTCGTTCGTGAACCGCCTGATACCGCAGTAGTCGAGGAGCTCGACGGCCTTCTTCTCTCCATCGCGTTCTTCGCGGCGGTTGCGCGGGCCTCGGAACATCGCACCGAAGACGCCCGTCTTGTGCCGGGCGTCGACGCCGATGAAGACATTCTCGAGAGCGGTCATATTGGGGAACAGCCGGATCTGCTGGAACGTCCTGCAGATCCCGAGTTGGACGATCTGATCGGGGCGCTGACCCGTGATCGGGGTGCCCTTGAAAGAAACGTTGCCCTCCGTGGGGTCATAGACGCCGGTGATGCAGTTGAACAGCGTCGTCTTGCCGGCGCCGTTCGGGCCGATGAGTCCGAAGATCTCGCCCTCGTTGATCGTGATGTTGACGTCCGAGAGGGCCTTCAGACCACCGAACTGCTGGGTCACGCCCTTGACGGTCAGCGTCTCGGCCATCGCCTAAACCCCCGCGCTCTCATCGTGGATGACGGCATCCGCAGCCCCGGGCTCTGACAACTCGGTGCGGCGTCTCTTCGCAGCGAGCAGGCCTCCTGGTCTATAGATCATCACGAGGATCAGCAGCACACCGAAGACTGCGATACGCCCCGTCTCGACGTTGAAGAACCCGAAGAGGTCGGTCTCACCCGAGAGGTCCTGGATCACCTTGGGCATGACGACCACGATGATCGAGCCCAGCACGGCCCCCGACACGCTTCCGAGACCACCGATAACGACCGAGCAGAGCACGAGGATCGAAAGCAGCAACGGGAAGCTGTTCGGAGAGATGAAGCTGATCTTCGTCGCGTAGATCCAGCCCGCGACACCACTCGTCGATGCACCGATCACGAAGGCGAGAACCTTCATCTTGGTGACGGGCACTCCCATCGCAGAGGCAGCGACCTCGTCCTCACGGATGGCGGACCAATAGCGTCCGACCCTCGAGTTATCGAGGTGCCTGACCATGATGACGACGAGGAGGATGGCCGGGATCAGCAGATATCGCCAGTAGAGCGTCGGGTCGAGACCGAAGTCCGTGCTGCCTATCGTCGGGTGCGGGATGCTAGGGATACCTCGAGAGCCGTTGGTGATAGCGAGGTTGTTCGCCGTCTGTCGCACGATCTCGTGGAAACCGAGCGTCACGATCGCGAGGTAGTCACCTCGCAGACGCAAGGTTGGTACACCCAGCGCGAACCCGGCAAGCATGGCGACGATGATCGCGAAAGGCAGCGCTGCCCAGACGGGGAGCACCGCGATGTGGAACTGTCCGGTGTTGCCAGAGTCGGTGAGCATGGCCGTCGTGTACGCGCCGAGCATGAAGAAGGCGATGTAGCCGAGGTCGAGAAGACCGGCGAGGCCGACAACAACACCGAGGCCAAGCGTCAAGAGGATCCAATACCCGGTGTCGAAGAGGACCGTGATGCCGAATCGACCTTCGAGAACCGGCAACCTGCCGCTCTCGAGGACGTTGGGGATGAAGAACATGAGGATGGCGGCCACGAGGTAACGGAAGTAGCCGAGACGATCCCAGCCCCGGTAGAAGACGTTGAGGGGCTTCACGACGGAATCGGGCAGACGCCCGGAGATCCGGGGGAAATGATCGTCGAGGTATTCGCGGAGCTCGATCGCCACCTCAGCCACCGATCCTCTCGCCCATGATGCCGGTCGGCCTGAAGATCAAGACGAGCGGCAACACGGTGAACGCGATGACGTTCTTCCACTCCGAATCGATGCAGACGGTCGACATGTTCTCGAGTAACCCGAGAAGGATCGCCCCGAGCATGGCGCCTCGGATGTTCCCGATGCCCCCGAGAACGGCGGCCGTGAAGGCCTTGATCCCGGGCACGAACCCCATGTTCCAGGCGACGTTTCCGAACTGGAGGGCGTACAGCGAGCCGGCCACACCTCCGAAGAACCCGCCGATCAGGAAGGTCGTGACGATGACCTTGTCGACGTTGATGCCCATGAGCTGCGCGGCCACCTGATCTTCGGAAAGTGCCCTGATGCTGAGCCCGGTTTTGGTCTTGTTGATCAAGCGGTCAAGGAAGACCAGACAGATAACAGCGGCCACCACGACCAGGATCTTCGGGCTCGTCACCCGGGAGCCGAGTACCTGGAGGCTGAATGCATCCGAGTTCGTGGCCAAGACGCTCGGGAAGTTGCGCTTTGCAGCGCCGAGCAGGAAGCGCTGCTGGAACAGATAGGTGAGGAAGAAGGACGCGCCGATGGCGCTGATCAGATACGAGAGCCGCGCCGCATTGCGGCGTCGAAGGGGACGATAAGCAGTGCGCTCGAGGATCACGGCTGCGAGTGCGGAGCTGAGGCCTCCGGTCATGAGGATCCCGATGACCAGGACGATCAGGACTATGCCTGTATAGGACTGGTCTATCCCGAACCACTGACCGAACACGTAGAAGGCTCCGACGCCTCCCAACATGAAGATCGAATCGTGCGCGAAGTTGATCAGGCGGAGGACGCCGTAAACCATCGTGTAACCGAGGGCGATCAGGGCGTAAAGGAAGCCCAGGATGATGCCGGTTACGAACTGTGGCCCGATGAGGCCGGCGTTGCAATCCAAAAAGTCCCCCGTGGTTCCGCGCGGCAAAACCGCTCGACTGGCTGATTTTTCTGGTGCGAGTCATGGTGAGAGGGGGCCGAAGCCCCCTCTCACAACGACATGGAACTTTACAACTTGAGTGCTAGATCAGCTCCGATGCGGGGCCGATCGAAACGAAGTTGCCCTCTTTGTCGGACCACTCGTAGATCCAGACGTCACCGGGGCCACCCTCGAACTCGCCGTCGTCGGTCCAGGCGTAAGCCTTGGCGATGCCCTGGAAGCCGTCAGCGTTTGCGAATGCGTCAACGATGTGCGCACGCACGTCTTCGATCGGCTCGTCACCGTTGAGCTCGCTGAGTGAGTCGATCACCAGGTTGGTGACGTCGTACACGTCGGCGGCAAAGGTGCCGGGGCTCTTCGGACCGTAAGCGGCACGCATGCCCTCGACGAAGTCCGTCGCAGCGTCGATCTTCAGCGGGTCGACACAGGGGCACGAGGCCAGTGCGCCGTCCGCGAACTCGCCGGCGAGGTCACCGAAGGACGGGTCCTTGGCGCCATCGTCGGTCATGAAGGTGGCCGTGACTCCGGCCTCCTGGAGCTGCTTCGCCAGCGGACCGGCCTGCGGCGTGTAACCGCCGTAGAACACGAAGTCTGGGTTGGCAGCCTGAACATCCGTGACGACCGATGAGTAGTCGGTTGCCTCGGGGTCGATGATGAACGTGCCGACGGCCAGGTCACCCAAGTTCTTGACTACGCCTTCAGCCAGACCCTTCGAGTAGTCCTGGTTGTCGTGGATAACCGCAACAGCAGTGGCGCCGATGGCGTCCTTGATGTAAGCGGCTGCGACCTCGGCCTGGATGTTGTCCGGCGCAACGGCGCGGAACCAGGTCGGGAAGCCCTGCTCGTCGATGGTCTCGTTGGTACCGGTACCGGAGATAGCGACACCCGCGTCACCGAAGATGGAACCGGTGGCAAGCGTCTCACCCGAGAAGTATGGGCAAGCGCAGAAAACGAGCGTCTCGTTACCGATCAGCTTCTCTGCGAGGGCCGAGGCCTGGTTCGGGTCACCCTGGCTGTCCTCGGTCTGTACTTCGAGCGCGCACGGCAGGTCGCCACTCGAGTTCGCCTGCTCGACTGCGTACTCGACACCGTCGGCGATCGGCTGGCCTACGGACGCATAGTCACCCGAGAGGGCGCCCATCGTTCCGATGGTCCAAGTGCATTCAACTTCTGCCGGCTCGTCGTCTGGAGCGGCAGTGTCATCAGGCTCGTCGCTTCCACAAGCGGCCGCAACGATCGCGAACGCGCTGAGAAGGGCAACGAGGAACATCCACTTCGACTTCCCCATGCATTCCCCCTTACAGATACTCATGAACCTTCTCGCGGCCAAGGGTTCGCCCTAGCTAAGAGCCAGCCCGTGCCCAGGAGAAGGCCGAAACGAACTTAGGCACCTCGCGGTGCCTCTCCGCCGGGAGATCCCCCGGCGAAGCGGCGTCATCTTACCCACAGGTCCTACGAAATCCAACTCAATCGGGACATTTCGACTCAACGACCTGAT
>JBKJYP010000216.1:0-4378 GCA_046715695.1 Actinomycetota bacterium
TTACTCGAAGGGATGCGCACCCCCTGGATCCCCTCGGCCCCCGCGCCGCTGGCAACGTGGAAGACGAGCTCACGCTGATCGTCCGTCAAGAGAGCAACGGAGCATGCAGCAGCTTGGAACAGCTCCATAGCGGCATCGGTGATCGATCTCAGGAGTTCGGTGTGACTGCTCGGGGCCAGCGCAGGGCCGAGGTCGGAGGCGATCTGAGCTATCTGAGCTAGGACGTCTTTAGGTCGGTCGTCTGGCACTGCACCCTCCTCACTACGTTTGGGACTGACCGACGGCTTCGGTGGCCGCGGTGAAGGCAGCCATACGTTGCTCGATGACCCGAGAGAGCATCTGCTGGAGGCGGGGATCGCTTTCGACCAGCCGGGCGAACTCGTCCTTGGCAAGGCTGTAGACCTCGGTCGGCTGTGTCGTTCTCACCGTAGCGCTCCGAACCTCTCCCGTGAGGACGGCTAGTTCGCCGAAGTAGTCCCCTTCCTTCAGGATCGATACCGATCGCTCTCTGCCATCCTCTAACACGGCGACCTCGGCGGAGCCCCGCGTCAGGATGTACAGCTTGTCTCCGACCTCGCCCTGGCGCACGATCTCCTCACCTGCTGCGAACTTCTCCAGAAGCAATCGCTCGGCAAGAGATGCCAGGGCGTCTCCACCGAGATCCGAGAACAGCGACACCTTGCGTAGCCGCGCGGCTTCGGGCCCGAGGCGAGATTGGCCGATCGCGGTGACGTGGCCGGTTTGTTCCTCGTAGAGCTGCTGATAGAGCCCGCCGGCTTCCTTGAGATCGTGGTGCGTCCCCATCTCAACGACCTTGCCTTCGTCGAGTACTACGACCAGGTCGGCATCGGCGGCTATCGAGAGACGGTGTGTGATCGAGATCGTCGTTCGCCCGCTCACGACATGGGAGATCGTTTCTCGGATCTCCGTCTCGGTCCTCGCGTCCAAAGCGCTAGTAGCTTCGTCGAAGATGAGGATCCCCGGATCTCGAAGGAGGGCGCGGGCGATCGCAAGGCGCTGCCTTTGACCCCCACTCATGCGTACGCCACGTTCGCCGAGGACCGTGTCCAGCCCGGCCGGCAACGATCGGATCAATCCCTGGAGTTGCGCCGCTTCGGCCGCGGCAACGACCTCTGCGTCTGTTGCTTCCGGGCGAGCCATCGAGATGTTGTCCCGCAGGGTGGTGTTGAACACGAACGTGTCCTGGAACACGATACCGATCTGCCGACGGAGCGAGCTCATCGTCACATCTCGGATGTCGGTCCCATCGATCCTCACCGCTCCCGCACCTGGATCCCAGAAGCGCAGCAGGAGGTTGACTATCGTGCTCTTGCCAGACCCGGAAGGACCGACGATGGCGACGTTGGTTCCGTGCGGGATCGTCAGGTCCAGTCCTTGGATTATGGGGCGCTCGGGGTCATAGGCGAAATGCACATCTTCGAAATGGATCTCTTTGGAGATCGGGGGAAGTTCTGTCGCGTCGGGCTTGTCGTCGATGTCGAGTGGTTCATCGAGTATCTGCGTGACGCGTTGCATCGAGCCGGAGCTCGTCTGGATGATCTCGCCCATTTCGGCGAGCGAACGAAGCGGTCCGATGATCGACGGCAACAGCAGAAGGAGGGTGACGAGGGTTCCGGGATCGGTGACGTTGCCCGACAAGACCAGGAGGCTTCCGATGGTCAGCACCATGAGTTGGGCGAAGGTGGTGGCGAAGCTGATCGTCCCCTCGTAGAGATGGCCCGTGACCATCAAGCGGATCGCGGCCCGTACCAGAGCCTTGAGACGCCCGAGATAGGCGGCCATCACACGCTTCTCGAGACCGAATGCTTTCACCACGGCCTGCGCGGACAATGTCTCTTGCAGGATCGCGGCGGTTTGCCCGTCGAGCTCTTGGATCTCGTAGCTGAGCGCAGCGATCCGTTTCCCCAGCACCCTGTTCACGAAGATGAACACAGGGACGACGATCAGGATCACCGCGCCGATCGTCCAACTTTTCGCCAATGCCGCCCCGGCGGCCAATATCGATGTCACGAGCATGAAGACGCCGGTGCCGAAGATCTGTTGGAGGCCCGCTTGCAGCTGTTCCAAGTCCCCCGACAGCCGGACGGCGATGTCTCCTACCTGTGCTTTCCCGAAGAACTTCTGTGGAAGTCGCAAGAGATGACCGAACATCCGCTCCCGCAAAGTGATGCCTATCGTGTTGTACAGGTTGGCTTCGACGTAGGCGCGCCTGACCTCGAGGCCGGCTTCCAGCAGGTATGCGAAGAAGAGGACCCCTACGACCCCCAACACACGCTCTCTCGTTAGGGCGGGGATGATCGAGCCGCAGAGGCCTCCCGGGTCGGGGCCGGCGTTGGACGCGTCGGATCGCGCCAACGCATCGACCATGCAGCCACTGATTATCGGGATCGCGACGAGGAAAAGTGCCGAGACCATCATGTAGACGAATGTCTCGAGGTAACTCCAGATGTGAGGTTTCATCAGAGGCAGAAGGAACTTGAAGAACGAGAGGACGGTTGGCGGCTTCTGCCCACTCACGCTCTGAAGCCAGCGCTCCTCGAGGGCCGCGAGCGGCTGACGGAAAACCTCGAGAGCGGCCTGGTCGCGACGTTCGGGGGTGTAGATCTCGAAGAACTGACGCAACGCTCCCGGACCCGCGGATGTCATCAGCCAGTGAAGGAACGACGCCGAGGCGGCGGGCGGAACGGTAGCCGAGGCATTGGCCGAGGCGGGAGGAGCATCCAAGCCAACCCAAGAAGCGGGTTCCATATCGAACGTCCCCTCGGGAGGGCCCTCCATGCCCGGGGGCGGCTCCATGCCCTCGGGCGGTCCTTCCGCATCCATGCCCATATCCGGGGCTTGGCCGGGCGGCGTGGCTCGCACCATGTCGTCGTCGCCGGAGCCGCCCCCGACTACCACCGGAGTGCGCCCCGCGGCGAGCTCCGTGCGGATCCACTCGTTCGCCTCTTCGACGCTCTGGCCCACATCGGCCTTAGCCGCCGCCAACGCTCCCAGGCCCTCGATAAGGACGCCGGCCGAGGCGGCCTCGGGCCCGAACCACGTGCGGACGAGGTACTCGGCGAGCGCGGGACCGATCGCGCCGGCGGGCTCGTCGTTCTGGACGAAGTGGAGGACGCCCCTTTCACCCGCCCCCTGCAAGGCCCGCATCTGCGCCTCGTCCGGCATCCCGCCGCCATCACCTTCTGGGGTTAGAGCTCCAGGCACCTCGGGCAGTGGATCGATCAGGTAGAGGTCGACTGAGTGGGCCTTGTCCTTGGCGTCCAGCAAGATCTCGAGCTCGTCGATGATGTCGTCGGCGGGGCGCACGTAGCGGGTTGCGACATGCGCGGACATCGACCCATGTGCGGCTCGGATGGTCACGCTGTTGCCGCGATGCTCGTCCCATTGGATGGGAGGCCCGCCGACCTGCTGGTTGGTGGTTGTCATCGCCTGTCCTCGTCATCCGAGCTCTCGGTCTGGCTTGCGGGATTATGACCGCTTTGATGCCTGTTGAGCGCGCGCTCGAGCTTGCCTTGGAGCAGCTCCACAGTGGAGAAGCCCGGGGACGCATCCAAGCACGCCGCGATAACGCTCACCAGTCCCTCCGGCAGAGCCGGTTCCCGGTCGTCCAGGGCGCGGCGGGTGGCGGTGCCATCCATGTCCTGCGCCGGCGGGTCCCCGGTGGCTGCCAGGAAGAGCAAAGCCCCGATCCCGAAGATGTCATCTGCTACCGAAGCCGCTCGGTTGGCCGTCTGCGCCGGCGACATGAAACCCTCGGTGCCGGCCGCGTAGGAAGCATTGCGCGTCCCGGGCGGAACCGCGAGCTCGAAGTCGAGGATCACGACGGTCCCGTCATCACGGACGAGGACGTTGAGGGGGTTGAGATCGCGATGGACCAGACCCGACGCGTGTACCTTCGAGACCGCGTCGCACAGGTCCAGTCCCAACCGCGCAAGCTCCTCCGGGCCGGGCCTCGCTCCGTCGCCGTGCGCAACCTCGAAGCGCTGCGCGAAGGTTCCGCCCTCGACGTGCTCCATGACCATGAAAGTGTCGAAGTCCTCGTCGAAGACTTGCAACACCGTTGGGAAATGAGGATCTCTCGCGAGTCGGTCGAGCATCGAAGCTTCCTGTCGTAGGCGGTCTCTGGCGTCTCGTCCGTCCGGCATCACGGCGGCGTCTCGCCAAGCTCGTTTCAGAACGCACGTGCGGGCCGCCGGAGCATCCACGGCGAGATGCACCGCCCCTCGCGTGGAGCGATGGAGATTTGCGGTGATGAGGTAGCGACCGGCGATCAACTTCGTGGGGGGCGGGGGGCGGCTGGCCGCCGCCCCCCACGGCTGGGGGGGGGCGGCGGGTGTAGGGGGCGCACGTTTGTGCA
>JBKJYP010000217.1:0-13010 GCA_046715695.1 Actinomycetota bacterium
GCCGAGTGATCCGAGCCAGTGGCAACCATCCATTCCTCACCTACGACGGATGGCGCCGCCTGGATCAACTCCCGATAGGTGAGCGCCTGGCGATCCCGCGCAGGGTACCCAAGCCGCAGGCCACGACCCTGATGCCCGATGCGGAAGTCATCCTCTTGGCGCACATGATCGGCGACGGCAGCTGCCTACGTCGCCTGCCCACGCGCTACGCCACGCAGAGCCTGGAGAATGCCCAGGCCGTCATGGATGTCGCCACCCATTTCGGAGTGAAGGCGTTCTGCAAGAACGAGCCCAAGGCACGTTCAATGCAGGTCTTCATGCCGTCGCCCCACCCAGTGGCACGTGGTCGTCGCAACCCGATCGTGCAGTGGATGGACGGACTCGGCATGTACGACAAGCGCTCCCACGAGAAGTTCGTTCCCAAAGAGATCTTCAGCCTCCCCAACGACCAGATCGCATTGTTCCTGCGTCACCTATGGGCAACCGACGGTTACATCGGACTCCGTAAGACGACATCAGTGCACGCTCCGATCATCTATTACGCAACAAATAGCCGCAGGCTTGCTGACGACGTTTCCCAGCTATTGCTGCGTTTTGGCATCGTGTCCAGGATCCTGACCGTTCATAAAGAGGGTTACAAGGACGGGTATCACCTTCACATCAGGTCACGCGAGTCGTGGACCAGGTTCCTCGAAGAGATCGGTGGCTTCGGCCCGAAATCCGATGGAATGGAGGCAATTGGGACCTATTTGCAGACAACTCGAGCTCGAGCATCCAAGGACACCATTCCTATGGGTGTTTGGAATCGAGTTAGAGATCGCATGGCTGAGAGAGGAATCTCGCAAAGGGCGATGGCCGAGATGCGAGGAACAACTTATGGAGGGATGGCGCACTTCAATTACTCACCAACGAGAGTTGTCATAAGTGAGTACGCGAGGCTGCTTGAAGATCAGGTATTGGGGGAGATCGCGGAGTCCGATATCTACTGGGATGAAGTCAGGACGGTAGAGGAAGAGGGCGAAGAGGCAGTGTTCGACGCTGAAGTCGTCGGAACCCACAACTTCCTAGCCAATGGGGTACTGGTAAAAAATTCCATTGAGCAGGACGCGGACGTTGTGATGTTCATCTATCGCGATGAGGTCTATAACCCGGACTCTGAAGCGAAGGGTGAAGCCGAGCTCATCATCGCCAAACACCGCAACGGGCCAACGGGCGTGGTACGGCTTGCGTTCATGAACCAATACACGAAGTTCGCTTCGATCGCGAAGGTTCCGCGCTGACGCTTGGGACAACGAGGCGCATCCGCGCTGTGCACCAACGGCTGCGCAAACAGCAAGGCACCTTCAAGCGCAAGCCCGTGCTACCGATCCTCGACGAGCTGATCGCGACCGTTCTCTCGCAGCACACGTCGGACATCAACACCGAGCGGGCGTTCTCCTCGCTGAAAGCGACGTTCCCAACATGGGACGAGGTCCCCAAAGCACCGATCCCCAAGATCCTGGCGGCCATCAGGTCAGGCGGTCTCGCCCAGCAGAAGGCTCCCCGCATCAAGGCGATCGTCAACGAGGTCATCGACCGCGAGGGCAAGGCCGATCTCAGCCGGATGCATGAACTCACAGACCAAGAGGTCGAGGATTACCTGACGTCGCTACCGGGGGTCGGGCCCAAGACGGCTGCGTGCGTTCTCACGTTCGCGATGGGTCGCGCCGCGTTCCCCGTCGACGTGCACGTGCATCGAGTCGTCCAGAGACTTGGTTGGATCGATGAGAAGGCTTCAGCCGACAAGGTCCATCGAGAGCTCGGCCCCCGCATCCCACCAGACATCCGCTACGAGCTCCACGTTCAGTTCATCAACCACGGCCGCACCGTCTGCCTCGCCCGTAACCCCCTTTGCTCCGACTGTTTGCTCTTCGATCTCTGCCCGGCCGGTCCTCAGCTCCTCGCCATGGTGCATCCGATCGGCCATCCGTCAACCCTCCCCTCGGACCTGCCAGCCGGAGCGTGACGACGTCATGGCCCACCCTCAGCCCGTCGTAGGCTTCTCCGCCGAGGAGGTAGCCGGTGACGGTGATGTGGATGACGATCCTGTGGACGGCGGTGCTGGTCGCGCAGTCTCCCAGTCCGAGTCTCGGCGCCGACGTCGCTCGATCGGACGGCGCCACGAGGATCCCGATGAACGGGATCTCGGGAAGCCTCCAGAACGCATGCTGGTCCCCCGCCGACGACCGGATGGTCGTCACCCAGTTCAAGGATGGATACAACGACGGACTGTCGGTGGTTCGCTTGTTCCCATCCGCCGGCGGCGAGGAGATCGTCCGGCTTAGCGGCACCGACGCTCAGAGCGTCAACATGCCCGGGAGTTGTTGGTCGGAGGTGCTCGACAAGGTCGCCTACACCGCCGATCCCGTTGGTGCGGATCAGGTTTTCCTCGTTCCGGGAGACGGAGGCGAACCCGAGCGGATCACGCAACCTCCTCAGGTCGCGTGGGAACCAACGTTCTCACCCGACGGCGAATGGGTTGTCTTCGAATCGCACATGAACGGTGCCAAGGGAGAGATCTACAAGGTTCGCACCGATGGAAGCGAGGTCGTGCCGCTGTCGACCGGCCGCAACGATCGCCAGCCAAACTGGTCTCCGGCTGGCGATGCGATCGTTTTCCAGCGGCACCAGCGGGGTCAGGTCGACATCTGGGTCATGGATCCCGACGGCAACAACAAGCGAAACATCACGCGTACGCCAGACCTGGAAGAGACCGACATCTCCTGGTCTCCATCCGGCAACTATCTCGTCTTCTCCTCCGATGGTCCCAACTTCGAGTTCGCCAACCTGTTCACGATCGCAGCCGACGGAACGGGTAGACAACGGCTCACACGGGCGCGCTCGCGCTACGACGGCGCTCCCAGTTGGTCTCACGATGGAACGAGGGTGGCATTCGAATCGAGACGGGGAGATCCCGACGGATCTCCGGGCACCACGATCTGGGTGATCGCCGCACCCGAGGGCAGAAGTTAGCGAACCGTATGCTCGAGACAGAAGGGATCGACCACGTGGCGCTGGGCGTGAGCGACCCCGCCGCATCTGCCGAGTGGTACCAGCGTGTCCTTGGATTGGAGCGGCGCTACGCCGACGTTTGGGACGTTCCCATAATGATGGGGGCCGGATCCACAGCCGTCGCCCTATTCGGCCCCCGCGACGGGAGCAGCGACGACGCCCCGCCGGTCGATCTGGGGTTCAGGCATCTTGCCTTTCGCGTCACAGGCCCCAATTTCGAGGTTGCCAAGACGCACCTCGAGGATCTAGGGATCGCCTATGAGTTCCAAGACCACACCGTCGCGCACTCCATCTACTTCAACGATCCCGATGGGATCCAGATCGAGATCACAACCTACGAGCTCGGATGAAGGATGGTCGGGCAGTCATCTTGGCACGAGCTGAACAGTGTCTGTGCCGCGCAGCCGCGTGATGAATCCAGCAGTGGCGAATGGTTCGTCGGTGCCGAGGATATCGGCAAGCGGCGACCCCGGCTCTGGGCGGATCGTGATCTGACCCGCCGACCAGAGTTCGGGGGCAAGGACTTGGTATGAGTCTGCGACGAGGCCGCGGCTGCCGAGCTGCCACTCGGTCTGTTTACGGTCGGGTGTAACCGCCCAAGCCGATGCTGTTTCGGCCGAGAGCGCGTATAGGTCTCGTAGCGCGGTTTCAGCGGTGTTCGTGACGGGCCCCAGGGTGATCGCCACAGCATTGTGGCGAGGTGGCACGAACGATCTATTCAAGGCCCCCAAACGGTCGTAGCGGCCGGCGAGGTGAGGGTTGTCCATCGGGCCCCACAGCAGGTAATGGTGGAAGCCCTCGCAAGCGTTGTGCGTCGCGCTGCATGCGGCAGGCGGGTCGATGACCACGATGGCTTCATTCGTATTCCACGTCAGGCCCAGGCGGCCGTCCAAGCTGACATCGCGGCACGCGATGCTCACCACTCCCACTACCGCCTTCCCGCCGACTTTGGTTAGGGCGAAGTGATCGGAGAATGCATCCGGGAGGTAACGGATGACGCGTTCGGCGTCAACGGCGATGAACGCGCCCGTCTCTCGACAGGCTCCGTTGGAGATCGTGAACTCATCGCCGGAATCACGCTGCGCGGCGGCGGGAGGAGCGGCACCCAGGGATAGGGTCATGGCGACCACCATGCCAAGTCGTATGAGTTTCTGTTCGTGTCTTGCAGATCCCTTCACCGCAGCTACCTCCTCAAGGCTTACTCGGCGAGTTCTTCCATCTGATGTCCGCGCCCACGTCCATCATCCCTGGAGCCGGCTCGGCCGCCACGTACGTCGATCCCAAGGTGAGGTGGCCGACGCCGAGCTTGCTCAGGGCCTGGAAGTAGCTCGGTTCATCGGTACCCCAGTGGATGTCATAGCTGCTTCCATCCTGAAGGCTGACGGTGACCCCGCTGAGAACGGTCTCTTTCATCGCCCCGCCATCCACTCCCACGAGACACCGCTCCGCGAACACCCCTAGAGTGGCTTTACCCCCTGTCTGCTGGATGACGAAATGGTCGGGAACGACCGGGTCCACCTTCTTGGCATCGACCGGGAAGACGAGGATCGCTTCCTGACAGTCCCATGAGGTGGTGAAGGAGCGATGTGGAGATGCCTGAGCCGCAGGGACCACAGCCGTGCCGGTCATCGCCGCCAGCGACAGTGCAACGCCGATCCGCCTGCGCATCGTTTCGTCTCCTCCAGCTTTGTCGGCGGAAGCTTCTAGCAGGACCCGGAGACTGCTAGACGCTCAGCAGACCGACTTGGTCGGCGCCCGTTTCATCCCTTCATCGTTCGAAGCAGACGCTTTCCGTCGGTCCCGCTCCAATTCGATCAAGGCCCCCACTCGCGGTGCATATGCGGGATCGGCGTCGTTCGCGTCCGGGGGCGAGATCCGTTTCAAGGCGGTGCCGTCGGTGCGCATCGACCAGATCGATCCAGGGGTAGGCCCTGCCGTCTGCGGCACCGTTGACCAGTGAGGCTCGCCATCGGGGTCGAAACCAAACGCGATGAGCGCGCCATCCGGCGACCAGTGAGGGAACGCGTTGGTTCCTGGTCCCTTCGTCAACTGCGTCTTGTCTGAGCCATCGGCGGCCATCGTCCACACGACGAATGGTCCACCGTTCGAAGTTATGAACGCGAGGCGCGTCCCATCGGGGGAGAATTCCGAGTTGCACGCGTAGACCGTGTCGGTCAACCGGCGCACCAAAGTGCCCTTTTCCGTCATCGTGTAGAGATTCGTCGTTTGCGACCCTGTGGTCGGGCCGGGCGGCAGGTTGGGGGCGATTCCGGCAAAGGCGAGCAACCCGCCCACAGGAGACCACGTCACATCTGCGGCGGCGCCTTCGCCTTCGAAAAGTCTGCGCTGATCCGATCCATCGGCGTGCATAACCCAGATCGACGCCGGCTGGCCGGTTGAAGTAGGGACGGCCGGCGGGCCGGTGAAGGCGATGAGATTCCCGTCGGGCGACCACTGTGGCTCGCCACCAGATGCGAGAAGCCGCTCGTTGGATCCGTCCGCGTCCATCACGTAGATCTCGCCCGCGTGATCGGCCTCGTTCGCCAGTCTTACGAACGCGATCTTGGTGCCGTCGGGCGACCAGTCCGGCTCCCGGTCGTGCGCGCCGGCATCGGTCAGACGCCGGCGATGCGTCCCGTCGGCGTTCATCGTGTAGATGTGCCAGTAGTCGCCGGGCTTGCTGGCAAATGCGAGTACGTCGGTCCCCGCCGCGATCAACGGAGGCGACGGATCCTCTCCACCACCCGGGTGTGAGTCGTCACCGCGATCAGGCAGGGCGATCGGCGCGCCGCCGGGAGCGATCGACTCCTCGGGGCGCGAACCGGCCGCAGAGCCCCCGTCCTCGCTCCCGCGCGTCTCGGTCCCCTCACCCACCGGGCCCTCGACGGTCGATGGGGCGTCCTTGTCGACGACACGTGGATCTTCTGTAACCGCGTTGCGATCGACGTTCCACACACTGGTTCCGACCAACAGGACCAGCGCGGTGGCAGCGGCCACCGGTGCGAGGAGCCACTTCTTGCTCTTAAGTCTGCGTAGATCCGGTAAACCGAGGGGAAGGCCCCGCTTCACTCTCGAGGGGTCCGGGCCGAGGTCCGGGGCCACAACGGGTGCTTCCAGTTCCGCCGCCAACAACGCGAACAACTCGTCCTCGAAGCCAGGTCGTACCGATGCGGGCCCCTTAAGCGCACGCAGGATCTCTTTAACGTCTTGGTCAGGCATCCTCCGCCTCCCCAAAGCGTCGCCTGAAGTTCTCTCGGCCTCTCGCCAGTAGTGATTCGGTTGCATGGACGCTCTTGTCGAGCAATCGGGCGACCTCCGGCACCGGAAGATCGTCGAGATATCGCGCCACGAGCGCGGCCCGTTGCACAGCGGGGATGGACTCCAGCGCAGCCAGCGCGCGCTCGCGCGTCTCCTGGCTGGAAGGGAGCGCCATCTCGATGAGAGCGTGATCACTTGCAACCACACTGAGTCGGCGTTGCTCACGCTCGCGTCTACGGAAGTTGTCGATGATCTTGTGGCGGGCGACTCCTATGAGCCAGGGAAGACTCACTTCATCTCCCTTTCCCTCCTGGATGTTCCGTACCGCCGCCAGGTACGTCTCCTGCGTTAGGTCCTCGGCGATCGATCGGACGCCTCCGCACCGATGAAAGATGTATGCGTACACTTCGGCGAACGTGCTCGTGTAGAGGGCGGCGAAGGACTCCGTCATCGACCTTGCCTCTTCGGGTCGTGTCACGCTCATGGCCGCGCCCAAGGGAACTCCCCCGGTCGTACAGGGTGCCTTCGCCACGGAAGCGCTGCTGGTCAGCCGAGAACCTCCCCGCGAGCCAGGATGTACTCCTCAAACGGATATCTCCGTACAAACGGATATCTCCGTACGCTACATCGCCGCGGGAACGGGTTTTCCGTCGGAGGGGCTTCACAAACTAGGATGCTTGCCATGGAAGATGGGCATCCCGAGCCGCTTCAAGCCGAGGCCGGCAAGGCCCGCGTCATCGAACCCGCCGCCGTAGGACTCGGCAAGCTCTTCTCAACGATCCGGGATGCGGTCGTGGTCGGAGATCCGGAGACGGGTCGCATCGTTCTATGGAACGACGCCGCGGAACGCATGTTCGGCTACACCGCCAAAGAAGCGGTCGGCTCCTTCATGGAGATGCTCGTTCCCGACAGCCTCAAGGAGCGCCATCGCGACGGCTTACGCCACTACGCGGACACGGGACAAGGATCACTGGTCGACTCCGGGGAGGTTGCCGAGGTCCCTGCGATCCGCAAAGACGGGTCCGAGATCATCGTCGAACTCACCCTCACGCCGATCGAGAATGTCCAAGAGCCAGGACGGTTCGCGATGGCAGTGGTCCGAGACATCACTGACAGGAAGATGCTCGAAGCGCAGATGCGTGAGATGGCGTTGACCGACCCGTTGACCGGGTTGTTCAACCGGCGCGCGTTCGAGGTGGAAGCCAATCGGCAGCTCGACTTCCTGCGTCGTTACGGCCCGGGAGGCGCGCTCATGGTGTTCGACATCGACGGTTTCAAGGCGATCAACGACTCATTGGGGCACCAAGCGGGAGATGACGTCCTGAGGGCAATCGCAACTGCCATAAAGGAGCGCACGCGGGCCGCAGACATCTGTGGGCGATTAGGTGGAGATGAATTCGTCATCCTCTTCCCCGGAGTGGGCCCCAACGAGGCCGAGCTTCTCGCCAAAGGTCTCCTAGATTCCATCCATGAACAGTTGTTGCCAGGTCCTGGAACCACTATCGCGGCGAGCATAGGAGTGTGTCTGTTTACCGGGGGAGTTACGGAAACACTAGAAATCCTTTTAGCCGAGGCCGACGCAGCGATGTATGAAGCCAAGCGAGCGGGAGGCAACCGCTATGTGGTACCGAAAGCGGAGCCCGTTGTGGCTGGATAACGCAATGATCCATGGCGTGTAGAGAAGGGACAGAACATGGGTGTGGAAGACAGATTCATGAAGAAGAACAGCGACAAGATCCCGGCGGGCGAAAATGTCTCCGCGATTATCCTCGCCGAGCCCAAGGGCGGAGCGTGGAAGCGCGGACTTCAGGCCGGCGGGCGTCAAAGCGGTTTGATCGGATCGCTTGCCACGAACGCGATCGCCGGCAAGATGGACACCCCCGAGACTGGTCACTCCGGCGACATCGCCTCGTGGCCTGACACCCCTGCGTTTTGGATCGTGCTGACCGACAAGCAGATGCACGTATTCGGGGGGCAGGTCGGAAGCAACGAAATCACCGGTGGCACCAGCTATTCCTGGGACCGCGTTGCGGATATCAAAGTCGATAAGAAGCTTCTTATCTCCAAGCTCGACATCAGTTTCAAAGACGGAACTTCGCTCGAGCTCGGCCTCGCCAAGCAGAAGCTTCAGCCCTTCATCGAGGCGGCCCAGGCTAGATTCGGAAGCTAACTACCTTCCAGTGCAGCAGGCGCGTGCCAATCGCTCCCTCAATCATCGTCACAGACTTAGTCAAGCGCGGATCCAACTAGAGCCACGGAGCCGGCGATCAAACCAAACGTCAGGCCGATAGCTCGCTTTCACATCTCATCGCCGCACCGCGCAATCAGTTGGGGCTTCCCGATACTCCGCTCGGTCGGCGTTTGCGGCGGCACCGCCGAGCAGTGATCCAGACGGCCGCCCGTCGTGGCGCACACAATGTTCGGGTCTTCGGCAGCATCGCCCGGGGTAAAGAGACCGACACCAGTGATATCGATCTGCTCGTAGATCTTGACGACGGAGTCGGACTCGTGTCGTTGGCCGGGCTGACCAGGGAGCTGGCCGAGCTGCTCGGCGTAGACGTCGATATCGTGCCCGCAGCCACACTCAAGCCGGTGATGAGAGACGTTGTGATGGACGAGGCGATCACGCTTTGAGTCGCCACGACGACCAACGGCTGGCCGACATCTTCGCGGCTGCCGCTGCGATCGCCGACCACACTCAGCGGGGTAGCCTTGATGACGGACTGGTGTTCGACGTTGTTCGCGTTCGCCTGATCGAGATCGGCGAAGCAGTCAAAGCTATCGATCCCGTCCTGCTCGCTCGCGAGCCCGATATCCCGTGGATCGATGTTGCCGGCATGCGGGACCAGCTCGCGCATCGGTACTTCGATGCACCTCGACGGCAAACTCACCAACTACAGCCGCGCTAGCTGCGATCCGACTTCTGGTCAGTGCCCACCACCGCGGGATCCGGGCTTGGCGCCGTTTCTGATTATGGGCAACTGCGAGCTCGACCCCGTCACGCGTCGCAATTTCTGCGAGGAGTTCGCCAAGACAGCAGGCCGGTTCGATACCGCGACCGGCACGATCACAGTCTCCGTCCCCTTAGCGGCGATCAAAGCCAAGCAAGGTTCGAAGATCAAGGGCTTGGCTGTCTTTGCCGCAACCGCGCTCTTCTTCAACGTCGGTTTTGCCGATGACTTACTCGTTACTCGCACTTTCGTAGTTCCCAAGAGGTAGATTGCCAAGCCACCCGATGCCGCTCGGCTCCGCGATGTTTGGGATTTGTTGGGGGCCGCCCGGGGGTCTTACCGCGTGCGTGTGTCTCCGATGTCTCGCGACATCACAGGGTGGTCCTAAGTGGACGACTCTCGAACCAGACATTTCGAGAAGCGATGAAGGCCTTGACCAGGAGTAATGGGTCCAAAACTGGATTCCAATCGCTTACCTCATCGTCGCCTCAATTGGGATCGATTGCAACACTTTTAACAACAGCGCGGTGATGTTCCAGGTAATCGGCACGGAGGCTGCAGCCAAGCGTTAGCAGCCAAGCAACGGGAATAAGTAGTCCCCAGAGTTCCTCGATGACATGGCCATGCACGTACTTCGCCTGGGGCGCGGTGAGGAGCGAGGAACCGACGGCTGCTGCTGGAACGGCGGCGCATGTAACGACCGCATACAGCGCCCATCGCTCGCCTCTACGCGTCGGGAACCACGCCAACAAGAACAATAGGCCTACAGCCATCACGCCGATGGACCCATCGAGGAGCTCGTGGAAACCGACATGCGTTGCCGTTGTGGGTTGCTCGCCCGTACCTCCGCCGAACTGCCACAGCTTGTGGATCTCTGCCGCTAGTGCGTACGCCAGCAGGATCATGGCGATCATCGCTCGTCGGAACCAGCGATCGCTATCTCCCCACCCGAGTCCGTGACGCACAGCGTCCAGCACGAACCAGAGTAGGAAGGCGATTGCGACGAACGAGAACGACCCCAGTAGGGTCAAGAACAACCCCCCCGTGGCGATGCCCGCCCCTTGTATGACTACACCGATCTTGAGGCGGACCCACATCGCCACAGCTAAGGACAGGACCACGCCCGCCACCAGCACCTCCTCGCGGGCCATGGCGAGCCCAGCGCATCCGATGACCAGTGGGATCGCCATTGCGACCAGAGGGCGATCGTCTGGCAGAGCCCGAGTGGTCGGTTCTGTTGACACGACACCATTGAAGCAGAGCCCGCGGGAGCCGAACCCGTGCTACCGCGTGGGCAAAGTGCTGGCGGCGTAACCGCCGCCCCGCGAGCGCGTAATACCGTTGTCTAGCAACGGAAATCCCTCACTCGACGAGAAATCTTTGTGGCGGGAAGAGGATTCGAACCTCTGTAGGCGTCAGCCAGCGACTTTACAGGCCGCCCCCTTTGGCCACTCGGGTATCCCGCCGGAGCCTTGGCCATCCGTCGAGACGGATGGCTGGGCGCACAGGATAAGGGTGATCTGGGATGTGTGGGAGCCCTAACGAAAAAATGCGGTTACGCACCGGGCGCTACTGCCGCCCGCCCGGTGCGAACACCGCATTCCCGCGTATCTAGCCGATGAACCGACCGTAGTGGGAGGAGGCTCCCCTGCCAATAGGCATCCAGACGTTTGGTCGCTCGGGAACTGAATCTGGACGTTGGGGTCCACCGCCCTGACCTGTGCGGGTCATCTCTTTGAGCCGAACAGCTCAACTCGGCCATAATGGCCCGGCCAGAGGGTGTCTAGGTGAGGACAGGAGCCGGATGCAGGTCAAGCGCCGCAGGGTGCTTATCGTCGACGATCACCCCGCCTTCTCAGAAGGCTTCAAGGTGCTCGTCGAAGCCGTCGATCCCAATTTCGAGGTGGTGGGGGTCGCCGACACCACCGAGGAGGCCCTGCTTCTCGTCGCCGAGCACTCGCCCGATCTCGTCCTCATGGACGTCCGGATGACCGAGCCGAGAGAGGGCCTCGACGCCACCGAGGCGATCCTGAAGGCCCGTCCCGACATCAAGATCGTCCTCTGCACGGCTACTCTCGAAACCGACGTGGTCACCCGTGCCATGAATGCGGGCGCCAGCGGTTACGTGCTGAAGAAGCTGGATCCGAAGAGGATCGTGTGGGCCCTCGATCTCGCCGCGGAAGGATACGTCGTCATCCCTCAAGAGGCCGTCAAACCGTTGTCTGCCGGCGTGCCCAAGCACGCCTTGAACGAACAGGAGAGGCGGATCCTGCTCATGGCGGCCGAGGGCATGGACAACATCGGGATAGCCAAAGAGCTGGCGATCAGCGAATCGACCCTCAAGAGACAGTTCCACCGTGTGCAGGACAAACTCGGGGTCGAGAACCGCGCGCAGGCGATCGTGCTCGCAGCGCGGGAGGGGTGGATCTAGACGGTCGCCTCGAACCAATCGACGGTTGACCGGATCGCTTCGTCCCAGGGGGTCACCGGAACCCACCCGAACATCTGGCGCGCCTTGGATGTGTCGGCATATGTGTGCCGAACGTCGCCGGGTCTTTCCGGGAGGTGAACGGGCTCGACATCGAGTTCCATCGCGTGGCCTAGATCGCTAAGGATCTGAAGAACGGAGTGGGGTTCACCCGTCGCGATGTTGAAAACGTGACCGTCACAGTCGAGCGAGGCAGAAGCAGCGGCGAGATTCGCAGCAACGACATCGTTGATGAAGGTGAAATCGCGCGTCTGCTCACCGTCGCCGTGGATCTCGGGGGGGATTCCCTTTCTGAGCGCAGACACGAACGCTGGGAACACAGCGGAGTACTTCGAGTCGGCCCTCTGTCCGGGGCCGAAAACGTTGAAGTACCGCAGGGAGATGGTGGGGACACGACCGAGGTGGCTCCAGACCTGGCAGTAGTGCTCCGCTGCGAGTTTGCTGACGGCGTACGGCGATAGAGGCATCGGCGCCGCGTCTTCGCGTGTCGGCAACGTTTCGTTGTTACCGTAGACACTCGAACTGGACGCATAGATCACTCGCCTGCAACCCGCACCGGCAGCCGCTTCGAGAACATTCAATGTCCCGGTGACATTGGCTTCACTGGTCGGTAGAGGATCGTCGAGCGAGCGCGGAACACTGCGCAAAGCGCCTTCATGGAAGATCACCTCGCAGCCCGCTACAGCCTTCCGGACGTCGTCGGGATCGCGGAGATCACCCTTGATCAGCTCGGCCCCCTCGGGCACGGCATCCGCATGCCCGCTGACCAACGAATCGAACACGGCGACATCGTCTCCCCGACCGAGGAGAGCAGAGGCGATGGACGAGCCGATGAAACCGGCACCGCCGGTTACGAGAACGCGCATCGGCGCATCATGCCCCAGATCTCCTGCCGCGCCAGAACCCCCTGATCAAAACCGCGTCGAGAGCCAGGAACAAGAAACCGCCGCCGAGCGCCATCCAGCCGAGTCCTGTCGACCCGGCGCAGACCGCCGGCCGCACGAAGCTCGGGTCCTCGGGGTCATAGAGAACGTGCACGTACTCCATGTCCGGAGTCAGCGACTCGAAGTCGCAACCGGAGAGGCTCTCGTGCATGAGCTCGCCTTCGGCGGTCGTGTACATCACGTCGGCGTGGACGGTGCGCTTAACCGAGTAGCTGCTGATCACATGCGCTCTAGTAAGCACCCCGCGGGTGGTGAGGACGTGGGCCTGACGGCGCACCTGAAAGAAGAGGTTGAAACAGCCGATGCAAAGCGCCCCGA
>JBKJYP010000218.1:0-3204 GCA_046715695.1 Actinomycetota bacterium
TCTTCCGGGAAGGCGTCAGCTCGCCGGCCTTGTGGTCGGCTTCGTCGGCGTTGTGACGGTCTCCTGGCCGAGCATCCAAGGCGCCCGCGCCACTGCTGTAGGGACGATCCTGGTGCTCGTTGTCGTGTCGCTGTACGGCCTCGCGGCCAACCTTGCAGTGCCACTCCAGCAGTGCTACGGCGCACCCTTCGTTCATGGTTCGTCGGCGTCAAGTGAGCGCCGGGGTCGGGGGAAGGTCATGCGGGGTTTCCATCCCCAAGGATCTTGTGACCTCCTGGCGCGCCAGGTCATCAGCGGAGGTTGAACGCACACGTTCGGCGGGTGAGGTCAGGAATTCAAGCCGGCCCCAGGGACAGGATCCGAGCCTCGTAGACGGCATGTAGATCGGTTTCGGACCCGAGATGCCGTCTCCAATGTTGGGGATTTGTTAGGGGAATCCACCCATCGGATGAGTCGCGAAAAAAGATGTGCGTTGACCTGGGCTTTTGTGGACCAGACAGGAGTCGAACCTGCGACCTCACCCGTGCGAGGGGTGCGCTCTACCAACTGAGCTACTGGCCCAACAGGCTCATCCTACTGAGACCTTTGGACAACCAAGGGTCTGGGAAAACCCGACTGGTGGTGACTAAAGCTACTCGGTGACCTCTCCGAAGCCGAGGTCGGGGGCGGTGTCTTCCGCCAAGCCCGACTTGGGATCTCCTGCTTTGCCGTCGAGGGCAGTCGAGAGCCTCCACTGGAACTCCGCGGGCCAGTCGGGGATCTCCGAGGGCGTGACCGTGATGATCCAGACGTTGCCCCGGATCTCCAGGGTGCCCGGGATGCTCTCGTCGAGGGTCGACGCTCCGAAGTCGTTGATTATCCCGACGATGGAGGCGTTGGGGCCGACGTCGAGGTTGCCGGTGACCAGGAACTGACTTTCACTTCCCACGTAGATATCCCAACGAACGTCGAAGGACCCGGCCTTGATCTTCTTGGGGATCTCGGCCCCCAGGCGGGCCTCGAAGACGAGGTTCTCGCCCTCGCGACGGACCTCGGCGAACTCGATATCGGCGAGCGCAACGTCGGTAGGCGCATCATCACCGGCTATCTCTTTGACATCACCGGTGCCCTCTGCGGTCCCGGGGGCACCGGTGTCGTCGCCTCCGGTGACGAGCAGAACCACAACGGCGACCACCACTATGGCGAGTACACCGAACACCACTGCAAGCTGTTTCTTATTCATCTGTCAACTCCCATCCGTCAGATCGGGTCGCTGGCTCGCCTCGATGGCGTCGCGCAGAGATCCTTGAACAACAGCAACTGTGAAATCGCCCCTGGTCCGTTCGATTATCGACCGGGCAACATCAGTCAGCCGTCTCAGGCCGAACGTGATGCCGTCAGGGTAATCCATCGTTACAAGCACGTGATACATCTCGTCCATCGACGCGAGCACCTCTTCGCCTCGCTGAAGGTCGCCGGCTCTCATCAGATCGAGCATGTGCCTTCTGAGCTCGCCGATCGCCTCTGCCATCCCCTTGAGCCAGGCGCTCGGTTGCACTTCGAGGATCTCGGGCGAGGGGATATCGCCGCCGGTGACGAGCTCGATAGTGATAGCTGCTTCGGCGACCTCTTTCTCTGCATCGTGAACGAAGCCCGCGTGGAGCATGTCGGGGTGGGTTTGGAGCTCGTCACGGCCCGCGGCAACTTCCGAGCGAGCCTCAGCCAGGAGACCGCGGGCCGTGTCGATCTCGGATCGATGGAGAGCCCGGATCGCCTTGCCGCATAGCCTGATCGAGTTCCGACTGTGAGCAAGAGCCTTGTCGCGGGCGCTCGTCTTGCCATCGAGGGCGGCACGGATCGGCTCCGCCACCAGGTTGATATCCATTACGGGCGACCCTACCCGCCGCCCGACTCAACTACTCAGCCTTGCCCGGCCCCCGCCTGCATGGAGTCGTACCAGGCCGGCTGTGGGCGAGCCTTCAACCGCTCGGACAGGAGACGGACCTTCTCCTTGCGCTCGATCCGCCGGCGCTTGGTCTCGAGCAACAGAACGACGTAGAGGGCGAGACCGGCATCCAGCGCCAGATGGATCTCCCACACGCCGCCGCCGAGAGCCGTCGCCGACATCAACGTGAGCAGCGAACCCAGGATCAGGATGGTGAGCAAACGGCGGCGGCGGCGCTGCGCACGAGCGAAGGCGGCCTTCTTCAGCTCGTCGAAGTTCTGAGGGACGACGACCCAGCGGCCGGTAGAGGATCGAGGAGAGAGAAGCTCCAATCGCCGCCGGAATCTCTCGGCGGTCGATGACGCTGCTGTTTGTCGTGCCCGTACCGTGGCAGGCAAGAACACCCCTATCCACGCCACGATCAGGACCCCTAGAAACCCAATGGTCAAGAGCTCTTCCCCAAGCCCAGGCCGATTTTGGTCACGCTAACCCCATGAGCCTCACAAGCCACGGATTTCGAGTCCGCCTCAGCCGCGATATAAGGAGCGCGTGGACTTCCCTGAGGTAAGCGCCGGCCAGGACGTTCGCGGCGCCGTCGTGGTGCCGGTGTGGGTGGACGAGGGCGAGCCGGCGGCCGCGGCGAACCTTCCGGTGTCCGACGAGATCTCGAAGCTCATCGCCGACGCCGTCTCCTTCTCCCGGGCCCACGGATTCAAAGCCGCGCCGGGGGATACGACTCTCATCCCGACGCTCGACGAAAGTGCGGGTGTCGAGGCGATCCTTCTCGCCGGGGTGGGTACGCGGACCGAAACCGGACCGGAGGACATCCGAAAGGCCGCAGGCTCGGCGGTACGGCGGTTGACCGGATACGAGGCCGCCACGGTCCTCCTCCACCATGCGCTCGGTGGGAACTCGGCGCAGGTCGCGGCGGTGGAGGGCGCCCTCCTTTCCACCTATCGGTTCGATGAGTACAAGACGGGATCCAAAGCCCCGAAGCTGACGAAGATCGGCTTCCCGGGGGCCGGCGAAGATCCCCTTCGGCGCGGACGGATCGGGGCGGAAGCCACGGCATACGCGCGCGATCTCATCAATGAGCCTCCGACCGTCTTGACCCCGGTTGAGCTCGCTACAAGGGCGAGCCGATCCGCCGAGGAGGCCGGCATCTCTTGCGAGGTGTTCGACGAAGCCAGGCTCGAAGCCATGCGGTGCGGCGGGATCCTCGGCGTCGGCAAAGGTTCGATCGCTCCACCGCGCCTCATCCATCTCAGCTACTCACCCGC
>JBKJYP010000219.1:0-3364 GCA_046715695.1 Actinomycetota bacterium
GATCAGAACGCGCCATATTGGCGCGTTCTGATCAAGTCGGCCGGTTCGGGACGCGAAACGGCCCCCGCATGTTCCCGGGGGCCGCTTTAGTGATCGCAGAGAAATCGCTTACGCGAGAGCCCTGACGTTGGCCGCCTGCTTGCCCTTGGGCCCGTCGGTGACCTCGAACGACACTGCCTGGCCCTCCTGAAGCGACTTGTAGCCGTCACCCTCGATGGCCGAGAAATGAACGAAAACATCCTCGCCGTCAGACTGAGAGATGAAGCCATAGCCCTTCTCGTTGCTGAACCACTTCACGGTACCTTCAGCCACTTCCACTTCCTTTCTTCCAGCGCGAGCTGACAGGATCGTCCCTGTCTACGGATTCACCCGCGCCTGCAACGGGCGCAACGCTAGCACAGACGATCCCCGCTCAGAGGGGGTCTCAGGGCACGATCGAGGCGCCCTGAAGGGGAGCCGCTAGGGAACGATTTTGGTGATCGGGAGCTCGATGATGTCCGAGGCTCCGGCGGCCTTGAGCTGGGGTATCAGGGTGTTGATCGTCCGCTTCGGAACGATCGTCTCGACCGCGAGGTATCCCTCTTCGGCCAGCTTCGAGACGGTCGGCGCCCGCATCGCCGGCAGCAGAGCAACGACCTTTTCGAGGGCCTCGGAACCGACGTTGAGCTTGACCAAGACCTTACCCCTGGCGTCGATGGCGCCCCGCAGGAGGATGACCAACTCGTCTATCGCCCGGCGCTTGACCGGGTCCTCGTAAGCCGCGGCGCTGGCGATGAGCTGGGTCCGGGATTCGAGGAGGACGTCCACGATCTCCATGCCGTGGCGTCGCAAGGTCGAGCCCGTCTCGGTGAGATCGACGATGGCGTCCACGATCTCGGGGACCTTGGCCTCTGTTGCCCCGTAGGACAGGAAGATGTGAACGGGTATGCCGAGTCCCTCGAAATATGCCTTGGTCAGGTTGGGGAACTCGGTCGAGATCCGCGAGTCTGGCTTGATCTGTGCCGGTGAGGTGATGCCTGCGTCCCGGGGCACGGCCAGGACGATCTTGACCGGGAGGTCCGTCTGCTTCGAGTACTCGAGGGGGGTGACCTTCACCACGTCGGCCCCCGTCTCCGCGACCCAGTCCTCACCCGTGATGCCTATGTCGAAGTAGCCGTCCTCGACGTAGGTGGGGATCTCCTGGGGCCGGAGTATGGCGACCGAGTCGATACGGGGGTCGTCGATGACGGCCCTGTACTCCCGGTCGCTCGACCGCACGAGGCGCAGGTCTGCCGCCTCGAGCAGGTCCATCGTCGCTCGTTCCAGGGATCCCTTGGGGATGACCAGTTTCAGCATGTTGTCATGCTACGGGCTAGAGGCTAGGAGGGTGCCTTGGGAAGAGACGACATCAGGTTCGCCATCTCGATCGCCCCGGCGGCCGCCTCGAACCCCTTGTTCCCCAGCTTGCCCCCAGCGCGAGATTCGGCTTGCTCTACTGAATCCACGGTAAGCACGCCGAACATGACCGGCACCCCCGTCGCAAGGGCTGCCTCTCCGATCCCGCGAGCGGCCCAACCGGCGACGAAGTCGAAGTGAGGGGTTTCGCCGCGGATGACCGCTCCTACCGTGACGACCGCATCGACCTCACCGGAGGCAGCGAAACGATGAGCGACGACAGGTAGCTCGAACGCTCCGGGAACCCATGCGATCGAGATGTCTCCCTCATCGACACCGTGACGTCTCAAGCAATCGAGAGCTCCATCGAGCAGGCGTGTTGCCACCGTCTCGTTGAACCGGCTGGCTATCACGGCCACACGCAATCCTCGCCCGGAGAAGTTGCCTTCGTGTAGGACCATGCTTACACCCCTGCTTCTGGTTCGACCGCATCTGCAAGCGTGTCGAGCAGATGTCCGAGCTTCTCCCGCTTCGTCTGCAGGTACCGGAGGTTCTCGGGGTTCGGAGCGCTCTCGAGCGGCACGCGATCGACGATCTCGAGCCCATAGCCCTCTAGACCCGCGCGCTTCGTCGGGTTGTTGGTCAGCAACCTCATCGTCGTCAGGCCGAGGTCGACGAGGATCTGCGCGCCGACGCCGTAGTCGCGCGAGTCCGGCTTGAAGCCGAGCTCGACATTGGCCTCGACGGTATCGAGACCAGAGTCCTGTAACGAGTAAGCCTCGAGCTTGTGTCGCAAGCCGATGCCCCGGCCCTCGTGACCACGGATGTAGACGATGACACCTTCGCCCTCTTCGCCGATCACGCGCATCGATTCGGCGAGCTGCAGGCCGCAGTCGCATCGGATGCTGCCGAGCACGTCACCTGTGAAGCATTCCGAGTGCACCCTGACCAGAACGTTCTCCTTTCCCGACGGGTCGCCCTTGACGAGAGCGACGTGCATGCGTCCATCGTGGGACTCGTAGGGGATCGCCCGGAAGGTCCCGTAAGCGGTGGGGATGCGGGCTTCGGTCCGCCTGGTGATCAGCTTCTCCCAGCGACGGCGATATGCGATCAGATCGGCAATCGAGATGAGGAGCAGGCCATGCTCTTGGGCGAAAGCCTCGAGCTCGGGGAGCCGAGCCATCCCACCGTCCTCTTTGACGATCTCGCACAGCACGCCGGCCGGGTAGAGACCGGCCAAGCGCGCTAGGTCAACAGACGCTTCGGTATGGCCTGCACGATGAAGGACGCCGCCCGGCATATATCGAAGCGGAAAGATGTGACCGGGACGCCGAAGGTCTGAAGGCCGCGAGGGCTCATCGATCAAGGTGCGTATCGTCTTGGCTCGGTCTTCGGCGGAGATCCCCGTCGTGGTGCCGGCCATGGCATCGACGCTAACCGTGAACGCCGTGCCCATGGATTCGGAGTTGTCCGGAGACATCAGCGGGAGATGGAGCTCTTCGAGGCGCTCCCCCTCCATGGGGACACAGATGATCCCGGAGCAGTATCGGACCATGAACCCGATCATCTCCGGGGTGACCTTCTCTGCGGCGAAGATCAGGTCGCCCTCGTTCTCTCGATCCTCGTCGTCAACGACGATCACCATCCGGCCGGCCCTTATCTCCGCGATCGCATCTTGGATCTTGGCTAGCGCCATAGCTATTCGTGTCCTTCCATCAGGCGTTCCACATACTTGGCGATGACGTCGACTTCTACGTTCACGGCCGAACCGATCGCTACACGGCTCAAGGTCGTGACTTCGAGGGTGTGCGGGATAAGGGCGACTTGGAAACTGGTGCGCCCGACCTCGGCGAGCGTGAGCGAAACGCCGTCGAGCGCGATGGAGCCTTTAGGAACCATGTATTCGAGTAGCAAGGGATCGACCGTGAACCAGATCCGCCTGGCGCCCTCGTCGTCTTCGACGCGGACCGCCTGGGCGACACCGTCTATG
>JBKJYP010000220.1:0-6681 GCA_046715695.1 Actinomycetota bacterium
GACCAGGCCGGCACGCTCGACGATGTCGCCGTCTCGCCGCTATCGCCTGACGAGGTATGGCTCCATGGATCTGCCGGCCTTTATCGGTCCACCAACGAGGGCCTGACCGCGACCCCGGTGGAGGCGAACCTTGGTCCAGTCGGCGACTTCGATATCGCCACTTTTGCGAGCGGCCTCGAGATTCACACTGTCTTTGCAGACGGCTCGGAAGCTGGACGACGATCGCTCTTTGGAGGATCCTTCGCCCGGATCGACACACCTGGACGAGTTGCGTCATCCGCCTTCCCTGCGGTCTCGGGCCGCGATGGCATCTTCATCGAGCGGTTCACTCCGGGTGAGCTGTCCGGCGACGAAGAATTGACCCAACGTCTCCGCGATCCCCGCTGGCGAGAGATCACACCGCGCGTTGGCCTCGAGCTCACCGGTTTGCAGAGCATGGGGACCCTCGCCATCCCCATCGTGTTCGGTCATACAGGATCCACGATCGAGCGCTACGAAGACAACCCCCGTGGATTAGGCGTCGTGTCGTTGGGCAACTACGAGGTCGGCGACCTGCCGGGACTCGATCTGCGACGCGACGCTCCCAGCCTGGATGGTCCGGAGAGGATCACGCTGTCACCCGGTCGATCGCACAGAGCGGTCTACGAGTTGGCGATACCCCCCAGCCCGCGCAAGGTAGACGTCTTCTTCGCCGTCGATGACTCGCGAAGCATGATCCCCGCCATAGAGGGCGTGAAGATGGGTATGGAGCAGATCATCCGAGACCTCACCGCCGCCCGCCTCGACGTGTGGTTCGGAGTCGGCCGCTACTGCGCGCCGGGCAACCCGCCTACCTACGAGCGACTCCTCAGGGTGTCGCCCCCCGGCCCCGAGCTCTCGGAGGCACTGAACCGGATGCAGACGAATTGCGGGGGGAGCGAAACGCAGTTGGGTGCCGCCTACGAAGCGACCACCGGAGAAGGCCTCTTCGCGGCCCCGGGTCAGCAGGCAGGCTTCCGGCCCGATGCGATCCGCATCATCCTCAACATCACCGACGAATTGATCTCCCAGGGGCCGGGACATCCCACCTATGAACAGTTCGCAACCAGCCTCAACGCGCACGACGTCAAGCACATCGGTCTCGCCATCCAGAACGAGGTGAGCGTCCAGGCCGTGACCGTCGGCGAATGCTGTCCAGCTCCCGGGCTCAGGCAGGCAGCCGAGATGACCGGCACGGTCGCTCCCGCCCAGGGTGCGGACTGTAACGGTGACTCACTGCCCGACCTCGCTCCCGGCGAGCCCCTGGTGTGCGTCGTCAGTCATGCACTGGCCGAGAGCGGAGCGGTCATGTCCACCGCCATCGTCAACACCGTGAAAGCGGTGGCCAAGAAGGCGCCGGTCCAACTCGACGCGCGGTCGTCGCCCGGCGTCGCCCGGCGGATCACGCCGGGCTCCCCTCTTGTGGTCGATCTGTTCCAACCGAACCTCGTCCGCTTCGACATCACCTATCGCTGCCCACCGTTAGATAGCTCGCGTCGTGTGCCTGTCGAGGTCATAGCCCGCCGCGGCGCCGCGCCGATCGACCGGATGACAACCTTGGTCTTCTGCGAGGTGCGCCCTGTCACCCGCCGACCGAACGTCTTCCTTCTTCCTATCCCTCTGCCCCCGCCTCAGCCTCCTCGCGTCCCGGAGACCGTTCCCAATGCCAACCCCCAGCCCCAGCCGAATGCCCAGCCTCAGGCTCAGGCGCAGGTCGGTCTCGCAACCCAGGAGCAACGCCAGCCCCAGCTGGCCTTCGTGGGGGTGAACAACCAGCCCGTCGCCCAGCCCGCCCCGGAACGGGTGAGCGAGCGATACGCGTTCTCGAGCTACCGAGACCGGGAAGAGAGCCCGCAGCATCTGCTGATATCCGCAGCGTTCATGACCTGCCTGGCAGCCGCATTCGCGGCTCGAACTCGCCCCCAACATGCAAGGAACCGCCGCAGGTAGAACGAAAGCGAACCGTTCGCCTAAGGGTCAGATCTCGCCGTTGTAGCGCAACACATCGATCCCGCGGGCATAGTCGACCGCATAGACGATCCGGTCCGTCAGCCAGTATGCGGCCGAGGTCGAACCTGCGAAGGGCAAGAAGTACCCCACCTCCTCGATCAGACCGTCCCTAGCCACCTCCACAAACCTCGTACCGTGCTCGTAGAAGCCGACGGCTACCAATCCCCCGTCCCGAAAATTCGGATGGGCTTGGAACCAGTGGGAGGAACAACCCAGCACATTGACGGTTGCGTTCCCGTCGAGGGTTGTCCCCCTCTTAGCGCGGAAGTCGTCGACGTGGTGGATCGTGTGGGTGCGACGCCAACCTCTTGTATCGAAAGTTTGGAACGAGCCCGAGGTCTCTGAACAGGTGGCGTCCGCGTTGGTCTCGTCCGAACCGAGGATGAACCGATCCCGGCCTCCATTCGGCCAGGAGACCGAATGCAAACGCCGATCATCGCTCCGGGCAAGAAGCCGCGGCTTCAGCGGATTGCTTACATCCAGAACCTGGATGTAGTTTGAAGTAACAACCAGTCCATCACGCGCTTCGAAGACATCGTGAGCGTAGCCATCTACCTCTTCTGTCTCATCCCAGGCCCCCACCAACTCGGGGTTTGCAGTGTCCCGCACGTCGACCACCCCCGAACTTGACTGCTGAGGATCGACCGCGAAAGAGTCGCCACCATAGAGATACCGACAGCTCAACACACAGTTGGTGGTGTGCTCACCGGCGCCCGGGAGGGTCGCCACCTCGATCGGGTTGGACTTGTCCTCGGCATTCCAGACGTGGAGAACGCTCTGAGGTGCCGACTCCGAGAAGAAGAGATACTCACCGTTGGGCGTTACCTCGACGTCTTCGTTCTCGAATTTGAAACCGAAGGGCGTGATACTGAGGAGCGCCGGCTTGAGAGGGTCCGACACGTCGTAGATAGAGAAGCTCTTCCAACTAGTGACGTACAAGTAGTCGCCCACTACCCGCGCCCCCGTTGCCGACCCCACCTCGAAGGGCATATGCATCACGTACTCGACGTTGTCCGACGTGATGCCTCCCGTCGTTGGGCCTGCCACCACAGCACCCTGCGTCGAAAGGAGCAGGATCACTCCCGTTAACGCGCGGAGGCACAGTCTCACATTCACCTTTTCCGCCAATTCAAAACCCTCCTTGATGCAATGAGGATGCCCGGAGCGCCCGCCATGACTAGCTTAGACCTAGCCAGTGCCCTTCTAGGGAAACTAGATCAGTCCGACTCCTTAGAATTCCACTTGATGCTTGGTATCGAAGAGCTCCGCGTTCTCGATGCCAGCTTCTGATCGCAAGCCCTCGAGGACTGAAAAGGCGCTTGCCCCCCGTTTCGGGCGGATCCCGTAGGTGGCCTCAACCCTGCTTCCGTGAGTGTGAGCGCTCAAGAGGCTGAACGAATCTGTAAGCCGTGCCAGGGTTGCCTCCATCCCAGCTGCATCGAACTCTGCTCCCTCTTCGACCCCCGCGATCACGCGCACGATCGACTCATGCCTCTTGGCAAGACCGAAATCGATCCGGGTCAAGACGAGGATGACGATGCCGATGGCAGCCGTCGTGATGACGGCAAGCTCGTACTCGCGAGTGCCCATCGCCAGGCCAACGACGAGGACGAAGAGGATGTAAGCCATGTCCTTCGTGTCCTTCACGATCGTGCGGAAACGCACGAGGGCGAACACTCCGAGGATCCCTATGGCGTTCAAGAGGCTGACCCTTGCAACCATCATGACGGCCGACGCCAACATCCCGATCACGACGAGGGAGAATTGGAACGACTGCGAGTAGCTTAGGCCCCGATGCGTACCCTTGTAGATCCACGCGATCGTTACCGACAGGGCCATGCTGCCGAGCAGGATCAACCCGATCTCGAGGAGTTCAAGCGGCGGAACGATGCCGGGATTCGGGATCCGCAACTGAGCGGGTTGTAAGGACATCTTCAATCCTCCATGCTCTCGAAGAGGTTAGGGCGCAGTTCGCGGACAACAGATCCGTATTTCGAGTAGGCCGAACGCGAGAGTTGCATATCGATAACGATCCGGTGGAGCCATCCCGGGATCGCGTGACTGAACTTGAATTCAATCACGTTGTAAGCGCTCGCTCGCAGAGGATTCGGCGCGCGGTCCTGGTGCGCTCCGTAGGCGAGAAGGCGAGGGATGATCGGGTCTACTCCGCAGTGGCGGTAGGGCATCGGACCGCGCAACTTCCACGGTTTCCACACGCCTTTCAAGTGGCGATCGATAGAGAGACGTAGGTTGCGATCTTCCTTCCCGACGAACGCCGTTCTGTCGTAGGAGACAAGCGCCGTCGGCTGCAAGTTGAACCAGGCATCGACGGTCTTGGCCTCTTCAACCAGCTCTTGGGGTCCGTCCCGCACGAGCCTAAGCAAGCTTCGCAGAAACTCCCTGGAGGAGACGTGATCGTCGGCTTCGCCTATCGACAATGGCAGCCGGTCCTTCGAGATAAGGAAGTCATGCCGTCTCTTGATCTCTAAGAACGCAGTCCCGTCGCCGGAGAAGTCGCCGTCGTAGGTCCGTAGGCGGATCCTGCGGCGCGACAGATACCCCGCTTCCTTCGCAAAGAGGGACTGGAGGTCGAAAGAATCGAAGTACATCGACGTAACCGGATACCAGGATCTGCCCGCTTCCTTCAAGAAGGGATCGGGATCAGTGAAGGGCGAGATGCGGTCCAAGAACTCTTCGATGAAGCGCTCCGGCACGATGTATTTGAACTCGATGCGGCGGAAGTGGAGCGGGGATGCCGCCCGCCGCCGTTCGGGACCGGTGTGCGGCGTCGCGCTGAGGCGCCTCTCGAGCACTCGTTGGTTCTCGAGAGACGGATCCTCGTTGAGTTTGGCGCCACCAGAGGCAGCGTTAGTCATCAGCGACGCGCTAGTTGCGAGTTGTCGGTATTTGCAGTGCTTCTCTCTATCAGCAGACGGCCGGGGGTGAGGTCTGCTGCGTCGTGCTCACATAATTGCACTGATCCACCTCGCGCCCACCCTTGTTGTAGAGGTAGGCGGTATCGGAGTCGTCGCCCCACACGTAGGCCGACCTTCCCCAGTACAGGTCGGTCCCGGTCTTTGCTCCCTGGCCGGTGTGAAGCTTCACGCTCTTGCCGGGTCGCAGTCGGAACCTTGGGAACGTGAAGGTGATGTTGCCGCCCTCAAGAGAGTCTCTCAAGTCCTTGACCTTCCAGCCCTGAAGCTGCTTCGCTCGAGTTCCGGTGTTCTTGATAACGAGGAATTCCGCGTTCAAGCTTTCGTTGCTACCCGTGTCGGGGCCGGGGGACTCGTACTGGATCTTCGTGAACTTGATCGCGGCCATGGCGGGCGCGGCGACCGCTCCGACCAAAGCGAACGACAAAAGACCTACTAGGGTGAGGCGAAGCGTGCGCATATCGCGCCCTTCTCTAAGCGGGGGTTACCCGGCTGATAAAGGTATCTCTTACCCCGTGCTCCCCTCTTAAAAACTCTGTTAGAAGGCGCACGAACCAGCCTCGCGCGGGAGCAGCTCCAGGCAACCGTCAAGGATCCTATTGAACTCCTGAGCCACCGTGGCCTCCGGGTTCGTGGTATCCGCGTACCCCCCTCCTGCTGACCACGTCCCGCTGATCGCCCACTTCTTTCCAGCGATGACATAGGAGATCGTCTGATCTTGGAGGTAGATACGGTTCAATGCGGCCTCTTGTCGACGAACCCAGGCCATGCGTGCGGCGACAGTGGGGAACGTCCGGATCTCCGTGGGAGCGGCGAGATCGTTGAACAGACAGGTCGCCTGCCGGGGGCCCTCCGAGATGAGATCCGTGCAGATCAAGTTGTTCCCTTCGAGGGTGTCGATCAACCGCGATAGGAGGGGGTCGTCCAGCGAGGCTAGGCCGGCCGGCGGCGTCACGGTAGGGGTCGTGGCACTACGTCCGAGCACGTAGAAACCCGCCGCCACCACGACCACGAGCAGGGTCAAGGGGATCCAGAACCTCGATCCGCGCAAGCGGCTAGCGTAGGTTTCCGGCTCGGCTCCGCCCAACGTTTCCACGTCAGACAGACTAGATCAACCCACTTCCGTGAGATCCGGCGCGGATCAGATAAAGAGACATCTACGGAAGCTTTAGTTTGACGTGATGAAGTTTCATGTTGCCGTCGTGACGGTTGGCGCTCTGGCCTGGCTTCTAGTCGCTTGCGATACGGCGCCAGAGAACGGGACGACGATCGTGGCAGCGGGAGATATCGCGTGCGATCCGGCAGATTCCAACTTCGACGGCGGAGACGGAACCTCCGACCACTGCCAGCAAGCGGCGACAGCAAACCTCATCTCGAACCTCTCGCCTGCGGCCGTTCTCGCGCTCGGGGACTTGCAGTACGACTGCGCCGGGGCACAGGCATTCCAGGAGTCCTACGATCCAACGTGGGGGCAGTTCAAAGACATCACCCATCCGGTGCCGGGCAACCAGGAGTACAACCCGTCAGGGGGCACCGACTGCGATCTCACGGGAAACGCGGCAGGCTACTTTGGTTACTTCGGCGCGGCCGCCGGTGATCAGGGTGACGGTTGGTACAGCTTCGACCTGGCAGGGTGGCACTTCATCGCCCTGAACTCAAACTGCAACGAGGTGGACTGCGATACAGGCTCGCCTCAGCAAGAATGGCTTCGGGACGACCT
>JBKJYP010000221.1:0-13167 GCA_046715695.1 Actinomycetota bacterium
TGGGGTGGACTCCACTTGAGGTTCACTAGGGGGCCAACCGCATACTTCGATGGGTCGAGGCGGCACTTGTTTGGTTACGACTACGCGGACGGATCCCTCTTGTCCACGACCGAGAAGATCACCATCGGTTCGACGGTGCGGGAGCTGCGGAAAGCCTACGGTCCATCTGTCGAAATCGTTGATGGGAGGCCCCAGTTCGGTTGGTTCTTCCGACTGGGTGTTGCTGAAGGCGCATTCGGAGGTTCCCTTAGCGGAGGGAAACCCAGTTCCCGTATCACCTTCATCCACGGAGGCGAGCAATGCGGCGAGTGAATCTGTTCTGTTGGATGGGCGATGCGCTCAGCGCTACTTTCATCCATAAGAAGAGGACGGGGGATGGCTAAGGTTTATCGGACGCCGGACGAGCGGTTCGTTGGGCTCCCGGATTATGACTTCGAGCCTCACTACCTCGACCTTGCCGGTGACCTCGAGGGATTGCGGCTCCACTACATGGATGAGGGCGAGGGGGAGCCGATCCTGTTGTTGCACGGGCTACCGACATGGTCGTTCCTCTATCGCAAGATGATCCCGCCGCTCAAGGCGAACAACCGGGTCATCGCTCCTGACTACATCGGGTTCGGGCGCTCGGACAAGGTCACCGACCTGGGTTGGTACACCTACGACCGACACTGCGACTCGATCCGGCACCTCATAGAAAGTCTGGACCTAACGAGCATCACCGTCGTCGTTCAGGACTGGGGAGGCCCAATCGGCCTCAGGCTCGCGATGGACATGCCCGAGCGTTTCGCTCGCGTCGTGATGCTGAACACGGGGCTGTACCGTTCCGGCGGGAACTGGCCGAGCCCGGCCTGGCTTGCGTTTCGCGACTTCACAATGAGCGATCCCGACTTCCCCGTGGGGCCACTCATCCAAGGCGCCACCACAACGGATCTCGGCGAAGACGTGATTGCCGGTTACGAAGCGCCCTACCCGACGGTCGAGTCGAAAGCCGGCACGCTCGCGTTCCCGGCGATGATGCCGATCGCCGACGATTCGGTTGGGGCTGCGGAGATGGCGGCCGCAAGGTCAGCGCTCGAACTATGGGACAAGCCAGCGCTGGTTGCTTTCTCGGACTCAGATCCGATCTTCCCGCCACGCTCGGGTGAGAGATGGGCCGAGCGGATCCCGGGTGCGGGCGACTTCGTCCTCATCGAGGGCGCCAGTCACTTCCTGCAGGAGGACCAAGGCGAGGTCATCGCCGAGCACATCCTGAGGTTCTTGGCCGCTACCTGAGCGCTCGCAGTGGCGTCGAGCTCACATGTATCTGCTCGGCCCCCGTACGGAGGTCTTCCCACGCCACCCAGACATTTCCCGCCGAGACGGCGATCGATGCCATGCGCGCATCGGCGGGACCGGAGTCGTCGATCCGGAACGCCCGCCGAGTCTTGAGCAGGCCGTCGGACGCCGTGAGGACCGTTCCGACGATGTCCGCATCACCGGTACGCATGTCGGTCCAGGCCACGAGCCATTTGTTCGGTGCGAGCCGAGCGAGTGCGGGATAGGTCTGGTCCCGCGAGCCTCTGCCGGCAGCGATGCTCGTGCCGAACCCAGTGGAACTCCCTAGAGCGGCGCGGACCTGATACCGGCCGGAGCGATCGTCGCTCCAGACAACGAGGGAGCCTTCGCGGCCGACAGCGATCTGAGGGTGGAACGCCGCCGAGTCCGCCGGCCCATCGTCGGCCCGCACAGCTCGTCCGAACGATTGTGCGGCGGGATCGTTGGCCCGCGCGACCAAGATGTTGGGGTCGCCGGTGCGGTGGCTCTGCCACGCGATCCAAACGCGGCCCCCATGGAAGCTGAGCGAAGGATGGAACTGGTCGGCGTTGTCGGTCCCGGTGGGGGAGCCATCGCCGTTCCACGCTGCGCCGGTGGTCGAGGCCGTTCGAACATCTCGATCCGGCTGCCGCTCGCGCAGGTCGTCCCAGGCGACGACCGACCCGGTGGTTGTCGCGACGATGGCGGGATCGTTATCGACATTCTCAGCGGGAAAGCCTTCGGCTGAGGACTCCGAATGATCGATCCGTTCGTCGGCCTCGAAGTCGAGAGATTCGAGCGGCGCGCTCGAACCGCGGATGTCCCAGGACTGGTTGCGGAAATCGGCCCAGGCGACACGGACCTTCCCGAGAGGCTCGATCGCGACGACGGCTCCGTACTGGTTATCCGTCTGATCATCCGTCGTGAGCGTGTCCGGCCCGGCATCCACCGGCTCACTCCACACCCCCTCGAAGAACCGGGAGACGAGGGCGTCCTCCGCACCGTTCCGCAGGTCCGTCCAGGCGATCACGAGATCGCCCCGATGGCCGGCGAGAGACGGCTCCCATTGAGGGAACTCGGTTGGGTTGATAGGTGTGGATGCGGTGAAGGGGCCCGCGCTGGTACGCGGTCGCCGGGGTCCCTCGGGCGGGAGGTAGATGTCGGCCCAGACGAACGCGTCCTCTCGATAGAGGTCCTCTTCGGCGCCGCCCGGAGCGCGCTCTTCGCCCGCTGATTGCAGGAAATCTCTGCGCCCATCGATATCGGTGAACGCGATCCCGGGCCCGGGATCCACCACGACCCATTCACTGCGCGCCACGATTCCGTCGGTCACGTCGCGACCGAGGAGGTAATGGCGTTCGTCAGGCCCGCCCTTTTTGTGAACGCGGAAGAGCTGCGCATCCGAAGTGATCGTCGGGGTGCCGTCGAACGGCAGGTCATGGAAGTTGCCGATCAGGTTCGTCAGGCCCCCGTAGCGGATGTTGGGTAGCTTCTGAACGAAGCCCCAGATGGCCCGGTGCATCGCATCTTGCTGCCAGTCCTGGACACCGGTGTCGTTCCAACCGGCCCATGGACCTGCTTCCGGCTGAACGAAGACATCGGCGCCGTCGATGTCGTTGCGGTTGGGGAGATCCGACATCCACGCGTCCTTCGAGGTGAAGACACCGAACGAGGCGAAGCCGAGGTCGACCGGCTTGACCGAGGACGGATCGGCCGAGGAGAGGGCGAGCCCGGTCGTCTGGTCTCGTTCGATCGGCACGAGGTAGGCCTTGGGAACGAACCCTCTGATCTGTGCGCCCTCTGTCCCGACCGGCATCGTTCCGTCCTCGGCGAAGACCTCACCATCCGGACCGAAGACGAACGCGGCGTTGTACGCATCACAGCCGGCCTCGTACGCGTAGTCCGCTCCTGCCTGTGGATCCCCCAAGAGAGCCACTAACCCTGGATCGGTCACGCGTGACACCAGGCCGATGTTGGCGTTCGCGAACACATAGACCCCGTAGGTCTTGGCGAGATCGCTGAGCGTTTCTCCGAAGGCTCGCCACGTCGTATCGCTGAGGGCGAGAACGAGGGCGCGGGGGCCCGGGACCCGACACTTGGCCGCGTAGTAGTCGACCTGAGGAGCGTAGGTGGCTGCCAATGAAGCGATCGCGGAGACGGCGGTGTTCCCGGCAAGGCGGGCCTGTGTGCCTCGCGCTCCGATCGTCCAGGCCGTGAGTGCCGTGTCCTCGGGGAGCAGCACGACGTTGGGTCGTGTGGGACTCAGCAGGGGAGAGATCTGTTCGAAGCGGGTCTCGATCGACGCCCGGAAACTTCCGTAGGAGGCCGCATTGGCGAAGCTCTGTTTGTAGCCCAAGGTGAACATCCGGAAATCGGCATTCGAACCCTGTGATGCCTCCACGACCGGAGGCGATCCGGTAAGGAGCGTGGCCCCCAGAAGGGCCATCGTCAGGAGCCGCCGCCAACGTCGCATGATGCGTAAGGTAAAGCCATGCAGATCTCCCGGCGGCAAGCCCTCGGTGGAGCGGGTGCAGGCCTGGCCGGATTGGCCCTCCCTCTGAAAGGAGCGGGTGCAGCCGCGAGGCGTCGTACGGAAGTCGTCGTCATCGGTGCTGGTCTGGCCGGCCTCACGGCGGCGCGCGACCTCGTACGCGAAGGTGTCGATATCGAGCTCCTCGAGGCGAGGACGCGGGTAGGTGGGCGTGTGCTCAACCACTCCATCGGGGACGGCAAGGTCGTCGAGATCGGCGGCCAGTGGGTCGGGCCGACCCAGGACAGGATCCTGGCCCTAGCGAAGGAGATGGGGGTCGACACCTACCCGACCTACGACGAGGGTGAATATGTCGACTATAGGAACGGGCTACGGGTGCCGTACGACAAGGCGATCTTCCCCCTGCCTCCAGGTGATCCGGTAGGGATGGCGGAAACTGCCTCGCTCGTTGTCCGTCTAAACGAGATGGCTGCCGCGGTCGACCTCGAAGCCCCGTGGGAGACACCGAACGCGGTGGAGCTCGATTCAGACACCCTCTACTCATGGATGGAGCGCAACGCGGTGTCGCCCGGAGCCAAACAGCTCATACAACTCGCTGCTGAAGCGATACTCGCCTGCGAGCCGCGCGACGTCTCGTTCCTACACCTCCTGTTCTACATCGCGTCGGCAGGATCACTGGAGAACCTTTTCCTTATCGGTGGTGGCGCGCAGGAGCAGAGGCTCGTCGGCGGCTCCCAACAGATCCCGATCCGTATGGCCCGGGCGCTGGGGAAACGGATAAAGCTGGGGTCGCCGGTGCGCACGATCCGTCAGACCAAGTCGGGGGTGAGTGTCGAGGGCGACGGCTTCGCGGTCGCGGCCAAGCACGTGATCGTGGCCATCCCTCCCACCCTAGCCGAACGGATCGAGTACTCACCGGGGCTTCCTGGTTACAGGGATCAGATGACGCAGAGGATGCCGATGGGAACGGTGATCAAGACGATGTGTGTTTATGACACTCCATTCTGGAGAGATGAAGGGCTCACCGGCTTCGCCACGAGCGACACGGGCCCCGTCAAGGTGACGTTCGACAACACCCCACCGGACGCAACGCCCGGCGTATTGCTGGGTTTCATCGAGGGTGAAGATGCCCGCGTCTACGGACGTAAGACGCGCAAGGAGAGGCAAGCGGGTGTGGTCGAGTCCTTCGTTAGGTACTTCGGCGACAAGGCGGCCTCCCCGCGCTCCTACATAGAGATGAACTGGGCCGCCGAGCCGTACACGAGAGGTTGCTATAGCGGATTCTTCCCGACCGGTGTCTGGACGTCGTACGGCTCCGCGCTGAAGACTCCGATAGGCCGCATCCACTGGGCCGGGACCGAGACGGCAACGGTGTGGAACGGATACATGGACGGCGCCGTGCAGTCCGGGAACCGCGCCGCCGAGGAGGTCCTGGCAGCCCTCTAGCGAGAAAAGTCCCGATATACGCAATTCGTACTATTGAGGTCGACCTCTCGGGAACCGATTCTGCTTATATGAGTAGGCCGATGGTTCTGATCGCAGACGACAACTCGGTGATGCGTGAGCTCCTCTGCGCCGTGTTCACCATGGATGGAGGATGGCGCATCGGTGGCGTTGCGTGCGATGGGCTCGAGGCCGCGTTGATGGCCGCGGAGATGGAACCGGATGTGATCATCATGGACTACTTCATGCCTCGGTGGGATGGCGGGAAAGCCGCCGAGTTCATCCGAGTGAACTCGCCTCACACGGCGATAGTGGCCTTCTCCTCGAAGCTTGCGGAGAAGCCCGACTGGGCCGATGCCCTCCTGGCGAAGACCGATCTGGGTTCGCTCGTAGCGACGGCCCGCTGCTTGGCCGCCTAGAGATCGAGCTCGAGGGCGGGCCAGCAATCCTGCCGGCCCAGACTTTGCGGATTCGATGCGACCGAGCGGATCCGCACCTTTCGTTGTCCGCCGACTGCCGTCAATTCCACGTAGCCGAAACCGTCAACCTTCTTCAGGGCTCGAGAGGGATCGATCCGTGCATCGGCTTTCAGGGGGGTAGCCGTGCCGGAGTCGATGCGGTCCGTCCCCGATGATACGAACTCAAAGATGTCCTTCCCGCCAGAGACCCCCGGGTGCCGTGCGATGTACTGCGCATGGGCGTTCCCCGAGCAGATGATGACGTGCCTTGATGCATCCTGGAGCGCGTGGAACGAGGCGAGCAGCTCGGCCCCCTCGATGGCGAAGGCTCCCTTCCAGGTAACGCTCCCTAAACCAGCACCCCAGAAAGGCAGAGGCGTCATAACAACGAGCAGGGGAGCATCCGAGCGGCCCATCTCTTCTTTCAACCACCTCTTCTGTGTCTCTCCGAGCAAGGTGTGAGTCGGAGAGTCATCGACCTCCTGGCGGTCGGCATACCGATGGACATCAAGGCAGAAGAGGTGGACGTCACCCATGCGGACGTCGAAGTAGCCCAACCCAGCGTCGTCGTTAGCGTTCATCGCCTGCCAAGCCTCGATCGTGAACGGCTTGATCGTCTCTCTGTTGGAGTTGTCACTCCCGTAATCGTGGTCGTCTTGCAACATCACCCACGAGGTTCTCCAATGGAGGTCCACCAAAGACGGCCTATCCAACATCCGCGTCCACCTGTCTTGGTAGCAGTCGGCTCGGAGAGCCATAGCGGCACCCTTATCGTTCTGTGCGTAGCCGAGATCGCCGAGGTGGACGAAGACGTTGGGCTGCAGCTTCGCGGCCTCGGCATACGAGCGCGAGATGGGGTAGAGGTGACTGCACGATCCGAAAGCGAAGGACACAGCGCTACCCGGCGCGGGCGCCCTGAATTCGAGAATCTTCGATCGCCCTCGGGCCTTGGAGACGGAGCGGGCGACGATCCTCCAGTACAGAGAGGTTCCTGCAGCGATCCCGGAGACGGAAACGCGAGCGGTCCCGAGCTTCTTGGTTGTCTCCGTGGGTTCGAGCAGGTCTGAGCTGCTCAGATCTGGAGACGTTCCGACCTCGAACAAGATCCCGGCTGGGATATCGGTCTTGGCGACGAGGGTCGTCCTGTATGAGCCCGAGGGCTCGCGAACGGCTCGACCAGAGAAGGCATAGGTGACGTGAGGTCTCGTGCGAGTTTTTGTCTCGGTCGACTGTGCTTTGAACCGGGAGACCTTGAAGCGCGTTCCTCTACCCGTGCTCTCATCGGGGAGGAACAGGAACCCGAAGGGACCCTTCTTCGTGAGCTCGTTCGGAGGGGTGTCGTCATTGGCCTCGGCCTGGAAACTGGATGGCTCTTTCTTGCCGGCCGGCCACACACGCGCTCTGATCTTGACCGGTCCTGTGCCTTCCACGATCAATCGCATGTTCAACGAACGACCGGAGGCGACCTGAGTGATGGTGCCTGCCCCCAACTCCTCCGCTTTGTTGACATTGAATCGTGAGATGACTAGCCGAGTGCCTTCGGCGTGGCATCCGTAGTAGGTCCCGTAACTCGATGCGCGGGCCACAAGGCCGAAGCGTGCGTTCTCGTTCGTTGTGGAGATGCTGGCTTGGAGATCGACGTTGACGACATCATTGTTCAGAGCGAGCACAGGATTCGGGTTGAATCCCCCCGCCCCGGGTTGTGAGTCGGGTAGGTCGTAGAAGCCCCTCTTCTTGGCGATACCCCATCGATTCCCGTAGCGCTGGTTGAACCACTGGGCCCCCCAGCCCTTACGCCGGGACTTGCGAGCGAACGTGTCCGCAAAGACAACGGCTGCACGCGCACTTAGAGGAGAAACCCACGAGCCCAAGGTCGCCGCGGCGCCCCATGCTGCGCCCCTCCGGACGAAGGCTCGACGTGTTAGATCGCGGCGCTTCCTAGTGGTCAATCTGCGACCAGCTCGACGATCATCGCCATGCCCTGACCGCCACCGACGCACATCGTCTCGAGTCCGATCGTTTTCCCGTCGGCCCGCAGCCCGTTCAGGAGGGTTCCCATGATGCGCGCGCCGGTCATGCCGTAAGGGTGTCCGAGAGCGATCGCTCCACCGTGTGGGTTCAGCTTGTCGGAGAATGGGTCGATCCCCGTCTCCCGACAAACCGGGATCACCTGTGCCGCGAACGCTTCGTTCAACTCGACCGTGTCGATGTCGTCGATAGACATCCCGGCCTGCTTCAGGACCTTGCGGATCGCCTCGATCGGACCGACACCCATGATCTCGGGGGCAACGCCCGAAACCGAGGACGCGACGATGCGGGCGAGTGGCTTCACCCCGAGCTGTGAGGCTCTTTCGGCACTCATCACTACGACGGCGGCGCCGCCATCATTCAGGGGGCACGCGTTGCCGGCGGTCACCTTTCCGTCGGGCTTGAAGGCCGGCGCCAATGATGCGAGCTTCTCGTACGTGGAGCTAGCTCGGGGGCCGTCATCGGTATCGACGACCGAGCCGTCTTCCTTCGTGAAGGGAGAGATCTCAGATGTGAAGAAGCCACTGGCTTGGTTCGCCACGGCGCGCTCTTGCGACTGCTGGGCGAATCGGTCCATGTCCTCCCGGTTGACGTCGTACTTCTCGGCGACATTCTCCGCGGTCATGCCCATCGGGATGTAGACGTTGGCGATCTCGGCGTCGTCGCCGAAGAGCTTGGGGTGGAGTTCCTCCATGTCTTTGGGGTAGCCATCAACCTGGCTGGTGGACTCGACCCCGCCGGCCACGAATACATCGCCCTCGCCGGCAACGATCGCGTGGAACGCCATGCGGATCGTCTGCAAGCTCGATGCACAGAAACGGTTGACCGTCGTGCCCGGGACGTGCTCCGGGAGTCCGGCGAGGAGCGCCACCCGGCGACCGAGGTTCATGCCCTGCTTGGCCTCGGGGAATCCGCAGCCGATCATCACATCGACGATCTCTCCGAGATCGAGCTCGGGAACTTTGGCGAGGGCAGCTTTCACGGCGAATGCGGCGAGGTCATCGGGTCTCACATCGGCGAGGGAGCCCTTCTTGGCGCGACCTATAGGGGTGCGCGCGGTGGCAACGATCACTGCTTCGGGCATGTCCGCTCCTATCGTGTTTCCGAGTGAGCGGCGAGCCTAACGCCCGTTCCTCCAATAGAAAGAGGCCCGGCCTAGGCCGGGCCTCTCGGTCATGAAAAGTCGGTTATCGAGACAGGCCGTTCACCGACAGCACCAGGTCAGCGGCCCAGTCGGAGTCGGCAGGTTGCATCCCCCGAGCATCCTCGAGGATCCGCAGCCAGTCCCAACCCTTATCGGTGAGATGGGGAGCGCCGGAGCCGTCGAGCAGCCCTGCGTCCCTCAGCTCATCCAGAACGATGGTCGTTGACATCTCTTCACCCCCCAACAAACCGTTTGCCTCCGTGGAACAACTTCGACGCCAAGGGTAGCCAAAGGTTTCTTGACCCGCAGGTCCATTCTCAGTGGGGTCGCGAAAGAACCTTTTGATCCGGCTTGCTTTGCCGACGAGGCGGGAGTGTGATGAGCCGGCAGTGTGGGCGAAGCGGACCGAGGCGGCCGGTCCCGAGAGGGGCTTCCTCCAGCCCGCCCCCGTCCTGATCCTCCTGCTCGCCCCGCTCCTGGTCGTTTCTCTCGCCGGCCGAGCCCCGACGCTTCATGCTTCCCCGGAAGCAACCGAAGCTCGAGGGCGCGCGATCCCCGATCCGGTCGCAGGTTTCCGTGCCTCCGACAAGATCCGTCTCCGTGTCTACGCGGAGCTTGACCCGACCTTGCTGCGATTCGGTTTCACGCCCGGGGGCAGGGCGGGGACGAAGATCGAGGGCGAGGTCGGGGAGCTGCGCCGCACGGGGATAGACGACAGGACCACCTTCGAGACGATGGACCTCGACCTGCTCGGTGCCGGCGATCACACCGCGAGGGTGCGTCAGAAGGTCGTCGTGACTCCGTCTTTCATCGATGCGCAAGGCGTGGACGTCACCTTCGGGCACCCGCAGCTGCAGGTCATCGTATGGAACCTGCGGCTGAGCGGTGGGGACTGGTTGATCGACTCGGGTCGGGTTATCTCATCACGGCAGAGTGAGCCGGGGGCCGACGTTTCGCACGGCTCGGACGCGGGCGTCGAGGTCGAGGCCACGGGTTCTGAGCCCGGCACGGATCAAGGTACCGGGAGCGACGAGAGTTCGGGATCGACACCCCCGACAACGACCGACGAGGACACCCCGGTGGCCACCGCCGTCTCACTGCACAACTGTCTTCCGGTCTACGGCAACACGGGGGTACCGATCGATTCGGTGATCGAATCGACGGGGGATTGCGGGGCGATCTCGACGTCGGACCCCGAGGGCGCCGCCGGCACCGGAGAGGAGGCCCAGCCGAGCCCGGCGGATCTCGCAGAGGTCGCGTACGACCAGATGCTCACGCTGGCTCCCGGCGTTTCCATCGCCACCGCACCTCGAGCTGCCATGACGGGTCTTCCGACATTCCTCTGGCTCGATCCACCTCCCGAGCCGATCTCGGCGGCCGCCTCGATCCCGGGCCTCACGGTCGAGGCGCGGGCAGAGCCGACAAGTTTCATGTGGGATCTCGGCGACGGTTCGTCGATGACGACTGAGAGCCCCGGACGCCCTTGGACCCGGCGATCGGACGGTGACGTGCGTCACACATATGAGCGACGAGGGCGTTACATCCTGTCGGTCACCGTCTTCTGGGAGGCGAGCTGGCGCGTGGATGGGGGGCCGTGGATGTCACTCGGTTCGTTCCGGACCTCGGGCGAGCGCGAGCAGCGGGTCAGGCAGATGATCGCCATCCTCAGCTAAGAGATCGCGCTACTTACGCCCCGGCTGGTCGAACCACCCCTGCATCTGCATCGCGAACATCATGTCGCCCTTGAGCTTCAGCTTTCCTCGCATGAACAGCTGGGGGCCTTGCACCTGGTTGAAGATCAGGCGGACGAAGTCCACGATCCCTACCTTCAAGGTAATGCGAGCATCCTGTGGCTCGCCTTCGAAGGTCTTGCAGCTTCCGTCCTTGACCTCGACCGTCCAGTGTTTGACCTCGCCGTCGGACTTGATCTCGTAGTGGATCGTGGCCGCCGCGTCCTTGGCTCTGTCGGCTCTGAAGGCGTCCTGCATCCCGGTGAAGATCTGGGTGAGAACGTCGTCGGGACCCAGCGTTTCGATCTGTTTCGCCAGCTCGTCCTCGGATAGCTGGCTCACCGCTTGCGCGAAGACCTCAGGGTCTGGTCGATCTGACATCGGCGCCCTCCTCAAAGCAGTAGGTGAAGACGTGAGACTAATCGCGGGTCCGTTCTTGCGTGGTGGCCTGAGTCACCGCGTGGTTGTCATACCTGGTGCTTACTGTGGGTTGATGCTCAAACGCCTCGGCCCCCTGCTCGCCCTCCTGATCGGTGCCTGCGCCCCGATGGGCGGCGGGACCATGCTCGACGTCCAAGCCCCTGCCACGTGGAGCCTCGAACCCGGGGGGTTCGAGAGGGCCACGATCGTCCGGGTGGTCGACGGCGACACGGTCGTTGCCCGCGTCGATGCCATCACACCGGGTCCGGGGGCCGGTCAGGTATCTGTCGGTGAGGAGTACAGCGTGAGGTTGATCGGGATCGACACGCCCGAGACCGTGAAACCCGGCACCCCGGTGGAGTGTTTCGGGAAAGAGGCGTCGCGAGCCACCACTGACCTGCTCGAGGGGGCCGCGGTTCGCATGGTCATGGATGTGTACGATCGCGACCGTTACGACCGTCTACTCCGCTACATCTACATGGACCAAGAGATGGCCAACGCTCGACTCGTCGTCAATGGATACGCGAGCGCCTACACCTATCCGCCCGATGTTCGCCACGCCGACCTATTCGTGCGCCTCCAGCGAGAGGCGCGTGAGAACGTTCGAGGTCTCTGGTCACCTGACACCTGTAGCGGCGAGCACTAGCATCTCTCGGTTGGTGTAGCTGGAGCACAACAGACCCAGCCCACCATCAAGATGGATAGGGACGAAAGGAGAGTGCGTGGCCGCTTCACGCGAAGACATCCAGCTGTTGCTCCAGATCGAGCAAGTTTTCAAGCAGAGTCCCGAGGCGAAGAGATTCGTTTGGACGGATGCTGTCCAAGATGGCGAAGGTTGGTTCGACCGCTACGCCTGGGACTCGGATGAGCGCATGTATGTCAACGAGTACTCAACCTACTTCGAGTTTTACGGCATGCTCTGGAAGCAGGGTCTCATCGACGAGGAGCTTGTGCTCGACTGGGTTCCTGCCCAGCTCGGGTGGACCAGGGTCGGGCCGGTGCTGCTTGAGGCTCGCCGTGTGCTCGATGCTCCCGAGCTGTGGAGCAATTTCGAAGCCCTTGCCAAGGCGCAGGAGGAGGCCGATGCGCAGACGGGTTCGTGATCGCCCTGTTGTGATCAAGGGTGGCATGCCCCCAGTCGTGGCACCTCTATGCTACAGTTGTGGCATGGCTCGGGCACGGATCAGTACCACCGTTGACGAGGAGTTACTGAAGACGGTACGGCGGCTGCGCGCCGGCGTTCCGGACTCGGTGCTGGTCGAAGAGGCCTTTGCAGCGCTCGTAGCTCGTGATCGCGCAACAGAGCTCGATGCGGCTTACGCCGCGTATGACAGGGAGCCGCTGACAACCAACGACGAGTGGGGCGACTTGGCTTCCTTTCGAGCGGCGGCGGCCGGTTCTTGAGCACCGTCCCTGCTCGAGGCGAGATCTGGTGGTGCGAGCTACCTCAGGTGGGCCGGCGACCTGTGGTCGTGCTTTCCCGTGACGTCGCCATCCCTCGCCTCGGTCGGGCGCTGATAGGACCGTGCACGACGACTATCCGTGGCATCGCAAGTGAGGTTCTGCTCGAGCCCGCCGACGATCCGGTGCCACTCCCATCGGTGGTGAACCTCGATTCCGTCGAGAGCGTTTCGATAGGGACGCTCGTCGAACGTCTAGGGCGGTTAAGCGATGAACGGATGTACGAGGTCTGCCGGGCACTGGCGGTTGCTGTTGCCTGTGAAGTCTGACCGAGTTGTTCGAGGGCGATACTTGTGGGGTTTCACTCTTACTAGCCTCGAGGGGGCATGGTCGTGGCCTCTGGCCATTGTGCCCCTGATCCTGTCTGTCATCTCGTTCCGGCGATGGAGCCGAACTCGGAGAGCTGATGCGAGTGAAGTTTCGGGCTCCATGTAAGGCACCGGCCCGGCGAGCACGGGGTGCACGTCACACCAAGAGCTCGTAGCCGTGTTCCTTGATGATCGCCTTGAGTCCCTCGATCTCCTCGGGGCTTGGCTCCTGCTCTGGTGAGGGCGGAAGGGTGCGGGTCGCGGCAGGCTCACTTGTCAGCCTCAACAGGTCTTCGATACCGCCTGGGACGAGGATGAACAGCATCCGGCAGCCCCGGTCGCCGACCGTGTACCGATGAGGGATGTCGCGTGGCCCGAAGACGTAGTCGCC
>JBKJYP010000222.1:0-6538 GCA_046715695.1 Actinomycetota bacterium
CAGATCGGCCCCCGTGCAATAGGAGAGATCGAAGTCGATCCCGGAAACAAGGGTGTCGGTCGTGAACAACAGTGTTGAACCGGGGGTCGTGATGACGGCGGCGTCATCCCCGCTCCACGTCTGACCCGGCGGTGCCGTACCCAGGCGGGCGATGATTCGCTCGACGAGCGCCGCCTCACCTAGTTCCGATACTTTGTTCTTTGTCATCGCAACTTGTGTCCGCCCGCTAGAAAGGTCCGCCGATGGGAGTCTTCAATACGATAGAGCTAACCGGCGTCTCCGCGGATAGCTGGAACCACGCGGCCCAGGAAGCCCTTCGAGAAGCCTCCCGGACGATCAGAGGCATCACCAAGATCCAGGTCGCCGGCACATCGGCGATCGTCGACGAGGGAGTCATCGTCGAGTACCACACGGAAGTCAAGATCTTCTTCCGGGTAGAGACGTAAGAGACCGGAACTAGACCGAGGGGCCGGCCGCAAGCACCGCTGCCGGGACGGTCGCCTCGAACCGCTTGAAGTTTTCGACGAACATCTGAGCAAGTTCTCGCGCCTTGGCGTCGTACGCCTCGGGATCGCTCCATGTGGCCTGAGGATCGAGGACCTCGTCGGGAACCCCGGGACAATTCAAAGGAACCTCGAGGTTGAAGATCGGATGGGTCTTGGTCGCCACCTGATCGAGGGCACCTGTCGTTGCGGCTTTGACCATCGCACGCGTGAGTGGCAGGTCCATGCGCTTCCCGATCCCGTAGGGACCCCCGGACCAACCGGTATTCACGAGGAAAGCGCGCGCGCCGTGCTCGCTCATCCTCTCGCCCAGCAAGCGCGCATAGACACTCGGGGGGAGAGGGAGGAAGGGTGAGCCGAAGCAAGTCGAGAAGGCCGCCTGTGGTTCGGTCCCAAGGTCCGCTTCCGTACCGGCGAGCTTGGACGTGTAGCCGGAGAGGAAGTGGTACATCGCGGACTCGGGTCCCAATCGAGAGATCGGGGGCAACACGCCGAACGCATCCGCGGTCAGGAACACGATCGATTGAGGGTGACCGGCGCGGCCCTCGGGGACGAAGTTCGGGATGAACTCGAGAGGATAAGCGGCCCGGCTGTTCTCGGTAAGAGTGGCGTCGTCATAATCGACCTCGCGCGTAGCCGCGTCCACCACGACGTTCTCGACGACGGAGCCGAAACGGATGGCCGCCCAGATCTGCGGCTCGTTGCGCTCCGACAACCGGATGCACTTCGCATAACAGCCACCCTCGAAGTTGAAGACCCCGTCGCTACCCCATCCGTGCTCGTCGTCGCCGATGAGCCGGCGCTCTGGGTCGGCCGAAAGTGTCGTCTTACCCGTACCGGACAATCCGAAGAACAGAGCGGAGTCACCTTGCGCGCCGACATTGGCCGAGCAGTGCATCGGGAAGACCCCCGCATCGGGGAAGAGGTAGTTCGCGGCTGCGAAGAGAGACTTCTTCATCTCGCCCGCGTAATGCGTCCCGCAGATGAGGACCTGCTTGCGCTCGAGGTCGAGACCGATGAATGCCTTCGACGTCGTCCCGTCACGCTCGGGAACCGCCTCGAAGGTGGGTGCCGAGACGACGAGGAAATCGGGTTCGAAGCCCTCGAGCTCGGCGGGTTCGAGCCGGCGGAAGAGCTGCTTGGCGAAGAGAGCGTGCCAGGCGAGCTCGGCAACGACCCTCAGCTTGATCCGATGCTCGGGATGGGCCCCGACATAGCCGTCGACGACGAATAGGTCCCTGCCCTCGAGATGTCCGCGGATCCTCTCGGATAACGCATCGAAGATCTCGGGGTCGATCGGCTGGTTCACCTTGCCCCAATCGACCTTCTCCTTGGAAGCGCCGTGGGCAACGACGAACCGGTCTCCCGGCGAGCGCCCGGTGCGGTCTCCCGTCTCGGTGACCAGGGCCCCCGAGGCGGCCAAGAGCCCTTCGCTCCTGGCTACGGCGAGCTCCACGAGCGCCGGTGCACTCAGGTTCGCATGCACCTCGCCGGGCTTGTCGATCCCGCCAAGAGGGTGAAACGCCATCGCCAAGACTCCTTCTGTCATTGGGGCCGGGTGAGCCTAACGCCTGGCCGTAAGCCGGGCGCTAGACTCCCTGCTTTCCACTCAATAGAGGAGGAGACCCGTGTCCGAAGTGATGGCTTACATCCTGATCCAGACCGAGGTCGGCAAAGCTGCACAGGTCGCGCGTGAGGTCCGAGAGATCGACGGCGTCGAGGCCGCCGAGGACGTCACTGGTCCTTACGACGTGATCGTCCGAGCCAGCGCGGGCAACGTCGACGACCTCGGCAAGCTCGTCGTCGCCAAGCTCCAGGCAGTTGAGGGCATCACCCGCACGCTGACCTGCCCGGTCGTCCACCTCTAAAGAAGCTCTCTTGCCGAGAGGAACGGGCGGGCTCGGCCGGACGCCAGAGAAACACCTGTCCCTCGGCACCAGATCGGTCCATCCACCGCGTCCCCCTGAGCAGGACGGCGATCCCATCGCGCCCGTTCTCGATACCTCTTCGACCTACGCCTTCTCCGACACGGACTCTTTCGCGAAGGCGAGCCACGAGAAGGTGGGGGCCGGTTACGTCTACACGCGGTGGGCGAACCCGACCGTCGACCAGTTCGAGGCCGCCGTCGCCGGCCTCGAGGGCACGGCCGACGCCGAGGCCTTCTCCACGGGGATGGCAGCGATCTCCACCGTCTTCCTCGCTCTCTGCTCGGCCGGCGACAAGATCGCGGCCGTCCGACAGCTCTACGGGAACAGTTACTCGTTGCTCACATCCCGGCTCCCGCGCTACGGCATCACCACCGAGTGGGCGGATGTGGGCGACCCGGGTTCTGTCGAGAGGGCTCTGGATGGGGCCAAGCTCCTGTATTGCGAGACCATCAGCAACCCACGGATGGAGGTTGCCGATCTTCCCGAGCTTGCCCGTCTAGCCGGCGAGGCCGGCATCCCTCTGATCGTCGACAACACATTCGCCAGCCCGATCCTGTGCCGCCCGGTAGAACACGGGGCGACGATCGTTCTGCACTCCGCCACGAAGTTCCTCGGAGGCCATCACGATCTGATGGGGGGCATCGTCTGCGCCGATCCCGATGTCCTGGAACCGATCAAGCTCCTGGCACGTGACTTCGGACCGACACTGGCTCCTTTCAACGCGTGGCTCGCCATCCGGGGCATCGCCACGCTGCATCTGCGCGTCGAACATGTCTGCCGGTCGGCCATGGCGGTAGCCGAGGCCCTCGAGACGCATCCCGGTATCGAAGAGGTCTGCTATCCGGGCCTTGCTTCCAGCCCTTCCAAACCATCGGCCGATGAGCTGTTGGGGGGCCGGGGCGGAGGGGTGATCGGCTTCGAGGTCGCTGGGGGCCGGGCCGCCGCAGCACGGTTCCAAGAGCGACTGCGTTTGATCGCGCCGGCCGCGAGCCTCGGGGGCAGCCACTCGTTGATCGTCCACGCGGCCAGCGTCACCCATACGCAGCTAGGACCGGATGAGCTGAAGGCCGCCGGGATCGGCGAGGGCTATTGCCGTCTCGCCATCGGCTACGAGGACACGGAAGACGTCATCGCGGATCTGGTCCAGGCTCTAGAAGATCTCTAACGCGCTTACGCCAGGTTCAGGTACTGCTCGACCCCTTCGAACTCGGATCGGATCTCCCGGCTCAGCAGATCGGTGACGAGCTGGCCCACGCTGATGTCGTTGTGGCAGATGTTCACGACGTTCTCCGTGATCGGCATCCAGACTTCTTTCTCCTGACCGAGCTCGAAGATCGGCTTACAGCTCTTGACGCCTTCGGCGACCATGTTCATGGAAGAGATGATCTCCTCGATCTTGCGGCCCTTGCCGAGCTCGATACCCACCGAATGGTTACGAGACTGTGGACTGGCGCACGTCGCGATCAGGTCGCCGACCCCCGCTAGACCGAGGAGGGTGAGGGGGTGGGCGCCGAACTTGACGCCGAACCGAGCCATCTCAGCAAGCCCTCGGGTCATGACTGTTGCTTTGGTGTTGTCGCCGAAGCCGAGGCCGTCGGCGATGCCTGCAGCGATCGCGATCACATTCTTCAACGCACCGCCGAGCTCGCATCCGACCACGTCGGTGTGTGAGTAGCAACGGAAACCGGGGGCCATGAAGTGATGTTGGAGTCGTACCGCCATATCATTGTCCCGGCACGCGATAGTCGTCGCCGCGGGGAACCCCTGAACGATCTCCTTAGCGAGGTTGGGGCCCGACAGAACGGCTATCCGATCTGGCCCGATGCCTGGGACCTCCTCAGCGATCACCTCTGACATGCGTTTGCGGTTCTCGACCTCGAGACCTTTGCTGAGGCTCACGTAACAGGCCTCGGGTCCGGCGTACGGGATCAGATCTCGAAGCACGTCGCGGAAACCGTGAGACGGGACGCCCATAACGATGACCTCGGCCCCCGACACGGCCTCAGCCATGTCGTTGGTCGCCTGCAACTCTTCCGGAAGCTCGAGGCCGGGCAGGTACTGCGGGTTCTCGTGGAAAACGTTGATGGTCTCGGCCAGCTCCGGTCGCCGGGCCCAGAGAACGACCTCAGACTCTTTCTTGCGCGCAACTATCGATGCGGTAGCAGTACCCCAGGACCCCGCGCCGATGAACGCAAGCTTGGTCATCAGGCAGCCGTTCTCTTGGCCGGACGGCGACGATCGGCGAGCGCCGGCCGGAGGCCCGCGACGAGAACCCCGATCGCAGCCATCACCTTCTCCCCCACCTGCTTCCACGCCACCGGTGACGTTGGGTCGCCCTCCAGGCTGATCGGCTCACCCAGTCGGATGAGCACGTCCTGGCGCGGTCTCCACCTCTTCGCGTAGCCCTTGGGCCAGATGTTCTGCGTCCCCCAGAGGGCAACCGGGATAACGGGAACGCCGGCGGCTAGAGCCAAGCGCGCCATCCCCGTCTTGGCCTCCATCGGGTTGAGATCTGGATCGTTGGTGATAGTGCCCTCGGGGAAGATCACGATGACCTCCCCCCGGCGAAGGGCGGCGAGTGCGTGGTCGAGGGCCATCGGGGCCTCGTGGCTCCCGCGCTTGACTTCGATCTGGCCGGCACCTTTCAGCAACCACGCGATCCGCTTGTCCTGGAACAGCTCGGCCTTTGCGAGGAGTCGAGGCCGGCGCCCTGCCTTGTCCACCACGTTAGCAATGATCAGCGGGTCCAGATAGGCGATGTGATTGACGGCGAGGATGGCCGGTCCCTCCTTGGGGATGTTCTCGATCCCCTCGATGGAGTAGCGGAACCAGGTCGCGAGCCAGGGCTTGAGGAGATTGCGCACGAGCAGATAGACCGGCTCCATGAGCCGCCTATCATCGCACTACTAATGAAAGGTCACCGGCTAACGATCGCGCAGATATCCGATATCCACTGTGGATCCCCTTACTTCGACGCCGACCTCATGGACCACGTGATCGAGGAGACGGTCGCCCTGGCCCCCGAACTCGTCGTCATCGCCGGAGACCTGACCGCAACCGGGTACGCACCCGAGTTCAGGCAAGCCAAGAAATATCTCGACGGCCTCGGGGGGCTCGAGATGCTCGTTATCCCGGGGAACCACGACCTGATGAACGTCGGCTTCCTGCACTTCAGGGACGCGTTCGGACGATCAGACCGCGTCGTCCGCGTCCCGTTCGACTCACCCAAGGGTCAGGAGCCCAAGCGCTGGGCCACGGTCGTGGCTGTGAACTCGGCCAAGCCCGACCTCGCAGAAGGTGAGGTGGGGCACATCCCTTACGACTGGATCCGCCAGGGCTTCGCCGATGCCGGCGATGACTTCAAGATCTTCGTGATCCACCACCACCTCGTCTCGGTTCCGGGCACCGGGCGCGAGCGCAACATCGTCTGGGATGCCGGGGACGTGCTGGCCCTACTCACCGAGCTCGACGTGAAGCTCGTTCTGTGCGGTCACAAACATGTCCCGAACGTCTGGCAGTTCGGGGACATGCTCCTGATCAACTCAGGCACTGCTTCAACCCACCGGGTGCGCGGCTACACGAGGCCCTCCTACAACGTCGTCGAGATCGACGACGAACGGGTGCGTGTCGTGCAGCGCTATCCCGGGCTGGGCGAGATCGTCATGGCGACGTATGCGACGGCAGAACGCAGGCTCAAGCTCAATCCGCAGATCGCAGGGATGTTCAACCGCGGGGCGTGGACCGTATAGATGACCTCTGAAAGGTGGATCCGATGATCGTCCGAATCTTCGATACAGCGGTTGACTCCGACGACGTAGAGAAGGCCAAGGAGATCTTCCGAGCGAAAGTCGCTCCGGCATTCGCCGCGTTCGACGGCTGCGATGGGCTGGAGATGTTGTTGGGGGTCGGCGAGCACTCTCAGGACCTAGTGGAGGTATGCGCGATCTCTCGATGGGACTCCGTAGATGCCATCGAAGCGGCCATCAAGACACCCGGATATGAGGCCGCTCTGGACGAGCTACGCAAACTGTTCCAGCAAGCCCCTATCGTCAGGCACTTCGAAACCGTCGACTAACCCGCCGACTTGATCAGAACGCGCCATATTGG
>JBKJYP010000223.1:0-12165 GCA_046715695.1 Actinomycetota bacterium
TCGATCGGACGTTGCAGTCCGGCGAGACACCTAAGGAAGGTGGACTTCCCCGATGCATTCGGTCCGAATAGGCCCCACGCTCCAGGTGCTAGCTCGATGGAGACATCGCGCAGCGCGACCGTCGGGCCGAAGGCGACGGTCACCGCTTCCGTGACGATCACACTGATCTCTCCCCGAGATCGACGAGATCCGCCTTCAATGATGCGCGGCGCCGGGCCCACTCGAGCTCCTCGATCTCGCCGGACTCCCGTGCCAGGTCGAGGGCGGCGATCGAGCGGAGCAGATCCTCACGATCGGCAGAGGCCGCAGGACGAGTCGCTCGTCTCGAGGATCGACGCCGGCCCAGCACGAAGAACGCCGCAGCCAAACTGAGAGCACCAAGGGCGACGGCTGCGATAGCCAGACCGGGCAGGGGTCCAGACTGTGCGGACAGCACTACCTGCAGCGGGTCACCGGCATCTAGCTCTTCTTCGGTGGAGTAACGGGAATAGATGCGGCCCCCGATGTCCTCTTGTGGCTCGTCGACCAAACGGTTGCTCTCGGCGTGCAGGGGCTTGGATGCGTAAACGCTCAACTCGAGTGTCGGGTAGAGAGTCGGTCTCGACAGATCGAAGAACCCTCCACGTCCTTCGATCTCGTAGGTGAAGGTCACCTTCCAGGTGCCTGGTGGGATGGCCGTCGTTGCCGCGAAGCCGAAGTCCGTCGGAACCAGGGCCGGGATGTCGAGATCGGACTCCACGATCGTGACCGCGGGATCGGCTTGTCCGGGGAGCGGGAATCCCAGCGTGGGGCTTTCGCCCGGCGGGCCGTCTCCCCGGCCGATGTAGGCGAAGTGAGACGCGTTAACAACGGTGACGGATTCGAGGATGCCAAGACTGGTGCCGTCGAGGATGGCGAAGATGTCATCGCGGCGCAAAACGATCGCTCCCGGGTCGCTCGTGGTCGGCCAGACCCGGAGCTTGGTGTCCACGACGGGCTCCACCTTGGTGTCCTCGGGAAGAGTCACGGCACCGCCCGCGAAGAGGCCTCCGTCGAAACTGGCGTCCAATGTGTAGATGTGCTCGGGCCCCGTGGCCAGGCCCTCGAACGCGTAACGGCCGCGCCGGTCGGTCGTGGTCGAGCTGGCCCTCGGCTCGCCTTCGAAAGTCTCGAACAAGAGGACCTCGACATCCGGCTCGCCGAGCCCGGTCGCAGCGTTCTCGACCACACCTGTGATCGTCCCGCGCTCCGCCGCCTGCCCCGGATGGCCGGGAAGGATGATCGCCAACGCGGATGCGGTTACCAGGAGCCGCCTCACAGGCGACGTTTGGCCATCTCGATCTCTGCCTCGAGGGCGTCTTCTGTATCTCTGCTGCGACGCTCGGCGCGCAGGGCTTCTATCGCGTCCGTCTCGTAACGCGCCTTGAGATCTGCGAAGTCCTCTTCGGTGACCTTGCCCATGCTGAGATCGTCTTCCAACTCCACGATCGCTTCGAGCGCCTCGGTGCGCCTGGCACGAGCTTCATCCTCGGAAACATCCGCCGAGGCTCGCCGAGCGGGCCGGAAGAGGGGTGCGATCACGAACCAGCCGGCGCCAACTGCAACTAGGAACACGGTTATCTCGGCGATCACTGCGATCTCCTCAATCCATCGAGCTCGGCATCAAGCACGGCCCGTTCGGCCGCCGTGGCCGACTGGACAACGGGAAGAGCTTCCGGCCGACGCTGCCAGCGGTTGATCAGACGCCACACGAGCAGTCCGCCTGCGCCGATCGCCGCGACAGGCAGTAATCGCGACACGGGAGTGAGCGGCCCGTCGGGGACCGCGAGGACCGACTCTCCGTACTCGGCGACAAGCTCTGCAAGAACCCGATCTCTGCTCCATCCGGCGCGGACCCACTCTTCGATCTGGTCTCGCAGGTCGAGGGCAGCGCGCGACGGGCAGTCGTGGAGGGTGATCCCCGGACAGAACGGCGACATGATCTCTTTCGAGATCGCAACGGCTTCCTCATGGGGATCTGACGCCATAGCCGCCGTTGGGAACAGAACCACGGCCGCGACCGCCAACACGACCTTGACAGTCGTCATGATCGTCCCGCCGCGGGAAGTGGTTGCCTCGACGCAACGGGCACCGGAGCGAGAGCCGTTCTAGGTCTTCCGGCGGAGAAGATGACGAGCATCCCCACCAGCATGACGCCGGCACCGACCCAGATCCACCAGGTAAGCGGATTGACGAATGCTCTTATCGCTGCCGTTCCATCCGCGTCGAAGGAAGTGACGACTACATAGAGATCCTCAGCGGGTGTCGACCGGATCGCGATCTCAGACTGCCACTGACGCTGGGCCTTGTGGAAGTTGCGAGACGGGGTCAGCTCCGCGACCTGCTCGCCTCCACGATGGATCGCTAGCTCCGCACCGAACACATCTTTCTCTGAGGTCGAGGTCTGGACGAGCTCCTGATAGACGAGCTCATAGGCTCCCACCTTCATCGAATCACCCGGAGAGACGAGCGCCTGAGCCTCTTTCTTCCACGCGCCACCGGCGAGGCCCGCAACGATCAATACGACACCGAGATGCACGACATATCCGCCGTATCGACGGCGGTTCCGCAGAAGCGTTCGCGCTATCGCGTGAGCCCAGCCCGATCCCGTCCTCGATCGGTAAACGCGTCCACCACGCATGAACTCCCCTGTGACACTGGCCGTGATGAGGCCGCACAACGCGAAAGCGGTCGAGGCTGCGTAGCCGGCCCCCAGCACGAAGCTCGAACCACCGACGATGATCGCGGTGGCAGCAGGCACAGCGATCATCCGGCCAAGCGCCTTCGGGGACATCCGCCGCCAGGAGACGAGAGGTCCGATCCCCGTGAGCAGTAGCAGCAACAACGCTAGAGGCACGAACACAGAGTTGAAGAAGGGTGGACCCACCGAGAGCCGGGTGCCGGTTATCAGCTCGGCGATGATCGGATACATCGTTCCCCAGAAGACACTCAACGCCGCCGCCAAGAAGAGCACGTTGTTCGCCATGAAGAGCGACTCTCGTGACAGCAAGGAATCGAGTCTGTTCTCTGCGCGCAACGGGTCTAGCTTCATCGCGACAGTGGCAAGGCCTCCGACGAGTATGAGAGCCAGGAATGGCAAGAACCACTTCCCAAGTGGTCCTTCGGTGAAGGTGTGGACACTCGAGAGGATCCCCGATCTGGTGAGGAAAGTACCGAAGACCGCGAGGACATACGTAAGCAGGATCAACGAGATGTTCCAGACCTTGAACATCCGGCGCTTCTCCTGGATCACCACAGAATGCAGGAACGCCGTCGCTGTCAGCCAGGGCATGAACGATGCGTTCTCGACAGGGTCCCAAGCCCAGTAACCGCCCCAGCCGAGCTCCGTGTAAGCCCAAGCGCCGCCCAGGACGATCCCGACGGAGAGTGCGCTCCAAGCGAAAAGCGTCCAACGTCGCGTGATGGTGAACCAACCATCCGTTTGCTTGCCGGAGAACAGGGACGCCATCGCGAATGCGAATGGGATCGAGAAGCCGACGAATCCGGCGTAGAGCAACGGTGGGTGGATGAGCATCGCGGGTGATTGAAGCAGCGGGTTGAGCCCGCGCCCATCGAGAGGAGCCGGCCCCCTGGCGAATGGGTCGGCCGGCATCACGAGAAGCACCAGGAAGAAGATCGTGATCCCCCCGAGCACCGCGCACGCCCATGCCGCGAGAGAGGAGCTTTCTCGCCGGGCAGACCGCACGGCGAACGCCGAGAACGTCACCAAGAGGAGGGTCCAGAGCAACAGCGATCCCTCCATGCCTCCCCAGAGGGAGGACAGTGCATAGGGGCCGGAGAGCGATCGTGACGAATAGCCGGCCACATAGAGGTATGAGAAATCGTGCGCCAGAAGAGCCGCACCGAGAGCAACAGCTGCAGTAACTACGAACCCCATCGCGGCGTAAAGGGCCCGCGCTCCCGCCCGGGCCCATCGATCGTCGTGACGCGTGGCTCCGGCGATCGACCCCACACAGGAGACCAAAGCGAAAACGAGGGCCGCGATGAGGGCCGGGCGGCCTAGTGCGGCAACGCCGGTCACCTCACGCTCCCCTCGGCCTCGGGGCCAAGGCCCCCGAAGTCAGGCGCGGGCTTTGAATTTCGAGGGGCATTTCGCGAGGACCTCCGATGCGGTGAAGGTTCGGCCATCGAAGCTTCCCCTGGCAACAACGTCTGAGTTCGCCTTGAGCGTGTCGGGCAGAGGGCGGCTCGTGGCAACCTCGATGGTTGCGTCGCCATCGGTCAGCACGAAGGTCGAGAGGAGCCCCTCCCGAACGATCGATCCCGGGACGACCTTCCCGTTGACCCGAACCTCGTCAGGCCCTGTCGTAGGGCCAAGCGCCACGACCTCGCTGGTCGAGTAATAGAAGGTTGTCGAACCGGGCCGGCCCATCGCCCAACCCACGAGGCCCACGAGGGTCAGGGCGATCACCATCCCGCCGATGACGAGCTTGGGTGAGAAGCGAGAGGTGTTTTCCTCCGTCATGGTTACGAGACTACTGTGACGCTCGCTCCAATAGGGCTTCGATCCCGGAGCGGAGTTGCTTCTCGGTGATGGCTCCCAGCGTCGTCCGTGCGGTTCCGCCCAGGTCGAGCAGCAGCCCGTCGGCGGTGACGAACAGCGTCTGGGGCAGGCCGAATAGCTGGAGCTCCTCGAACAGCTCCGAGCCGGGGTCTCGCACCATCGTGTAGGTGAGGCCCATCTCTTTCACGAACGCACGTGCGTCCTCCTCGGTGTCCTGCGAGACGACCCCGAGGATCACGACGTCCCGGTCCTGGTACTCCTTCCAGAGACTCTCGATGAGGGGGGCCTCCTCCCGGCAGGGCCCACACCTCGACGCCCAGAAGTTCAGGACCACCGACTTGCCCTCGAGATCGGCGGTGGACACCGAGCCTTCCCCGGACAGCAAGGGGAGGTCGAAATCGGGGACGGCTCCCGCAACAGCCTTCTCCGGGGCGCTCTGCAAGGCGAGGAAAGCCATGAGGCCCACAAGGCCGAGACCGACCAGCCAGACCACGACCCGAGGAGCGCGCCGGTACTCCGGCTGGTCTACCTCGGCAGTCTCGTCGTCAACCTCATACACAAGGACACGAGGCTAGTCGGTTCGGTTCATATATATTGCCCACGCTCATATGGGAGAAAGCTCGAGGGATCCCCGCTCTCCACGGCAGAGGCAGGCTCTCTTCCTGCTTCTTGCGTTGCTTTCCCTGATCCTCGCAGCGTGCACAGCCGACGCCCCCCTGGACTACCTCAACCATCCCGAAGGGCCGATCGCGCAGAAACAGGATCAGCTCTGGGACATCACCTTCGCGATAGCGGTTGCGGTGTTCTTCATCGTCGAGGGGCTTCTTGTCGTGACGATCATCAAGTTCCGACAGAAGCCGGGTCGCAAGGCGGCGCAGTTCCACGGGAACACCAAGGCTGAGGTCGCCTTGACGTTGCTACCCGCTCTGATCCTGGCCGGGCTAGCGGTCCCGACTGTCAAGACCATCTTCGACCTCTCTAAGGAACCTTCGAATGCGATCCCTATAACCGTGACCGGCAAGCAGTTCTGGTGGGAGTACGAGTACACGGACCACGATGTGATCACAGCGAACGAGCTGCACATCCCGGTTGGGCGCCCGGTTCGGCTTACTCTCCTCGGCACGGACGTGATCCACAGCTTCTGGGTCCCCCGCCTGGCCGGAAAGCAAGACATCGTTCCGGGGCGGGTGAACCTCTTGACCCTCCAAGCCGACCAGCCGGGCGTTTACCTCGGTCAGTGCACGGAGTTCTGTGGCCTCTCCCACGCGAACATGCGGATAAGGGTGATCGCCCATCCGATGGACGAGTGGCTCCAGTGGGTGGCCGATCAGAAGAAGCCCGCCACGCTGGATCTCTCCTCGGAAGGAGCGAAAGCCTTCCTCGAGGGAGAGTGCGTCAACTGCCACGCGATCGGTGGCACGGATGCTTCGGGACGGAGCGGTCCGGACCTCACACACTTCGCAAGCCGCGAGACTTTCGCCGGCGCTCTGTTCGAGAACAACACCGAGAACCTCAGAGCCTGGCTCGCCGATCCACCGAAAGTGAAACCCGGGTCCTTGATGCCGGATTACGGTTTGAGCTCACAGGAGATCGATGCACTTATCCAGTTCCTGCAGAGCCTGAAATGAACAAGGGAGCTAAGTGATGGCGACTGCTGCGGTTGTAGGGCGGAGGGGCCTTCTCTCACGCCCGCGTGCTACCACCGGGGTGTGGGGGTGGATCACCACCGTCGATCACAAGAAGATCGGCATCCTCTATGGCGTAACCGCGTTCATCTTCTTCCTGATCGGGGGGCTCCAGGCCCTCATCGTGCGGATGCAGCTCGCCAACCCGGACATGACCGTCCTCAGTGCCGAGCGCTACAACGAGTTCTTCACGATGCACGGCCTCACGATGATCTTCCTGGTGGTCATGCCGATGGGTGTCGCGCTCATGAACTACTTCATCCCGATCATGATCGGAGCGCGCGACGTCGCGTTCCCCCGGCTCAACGCCTTCAGCTACTGGGTGTTCCTCCTCGGCGGGATCTTCCTCTACTCGAGTTTCTTCCTGGGTGGGGCCCCGAGCGGCGGTTGGTTCGGCTACGCGCCTCTGAGCCGAACGTTGCCGGGCAACGGCATGAGCTACTACTCGATCGGCCTCCAGATCCTCGGTATCGCATCGCTCGCAGGCGCGGTGAACTTCGTCGTGACGATCATCAACATGCGCGCTCCGGGGATGACCTTCATGAAGATGCCCATCTTCATCTGGATGTCGCTCGTAACCTCGTTCCTCCTGCTGTTCGCGATGCCGGTCATCGCTGTCGCCTTGTTCGAGCTGATGTTCGACCGGGTCTACGGCGCGAACTTCTTCAACCCCGCAGCAGGTGGTGATCCGCTCTTGTGGCAGCACCTCTTCTGGGTGTTCGGCCATCCCGAGGTCTACATCCTGATCTTGCCGGCCATGGGGATCGTGTCCGAGGTCTTACCGACGTTCGCTCGCAAGCCGATCTTCGGCTACGCGGCGATCGTCTTCGCCGGTATCGCGATCGCCTTCATGGGCTGGGGAGTATGGGCTCACCACATGTTCGCGGTCGGATTAGGCCCGGTCGCGAACTCGGCCTTCGCTCTATCGACGATGTTCATCGCTGTTCCGACCGGAGTAAAGATCTTCAACTGGGTCGGGACCTTGTGGGGAGGATCGATCCGATTCAAGACTCCCATCCTGTTCTCGCTCGGCTTCGTCTCGATGTTCATCATCGGTGGACTCTCCGGTGTAACTCACTCGATAGTCCCCCACGACACCCAGCAGACCGACACCTATTACATCGTTGCTCACTTCCACTACGTCCTGTTCGGTGGAGCGATCTTCGGCATCTTCTCTGGGCTCTACTACTGGTGGCCCAAGATCTTCGGGTGGCTGCTATCCGAGAAGATCGGGAAGCTCCATTTCATCCTGATGTTCATCGGCTTCAACCTTGCTTTCGCTCCGATGCACATCCTCGGTCTGCAAGGGATGCCGCGACGGATCTATACCTACCCCGAGAACATGGGTTGGGATGTGTGGAACATGGTCTCGACGGTAGGCGCCTTCGTGGTCGGCCTCTCCGCCCTCGTATTCATCGTCAACGTCATCGTCTCCCGAGCGAAGCGTGAGGAAGCCGGGGACGACCCCTGGGACGCTCGAACACTCGAATGGTCGATCCCCTCGCCGCCCCCCGAGTACAACTTCGCAGTTGTGCCGGACGTGAAGCACCGCGATGACTGGTGGCATCGCAAGTACACCAAGACCAAGGAGGGCGACCCCACCCGGGTCTTCGCCGGCGGGGCCGAAGGGGACGACCACGGTGACGGCCAGGGGATCCACCTTCCATCCCCCTCTTACTTCCCACTGGTCGCCGCGACCGGGCTCCCGATGATCGGCTGGGGGGTCATCCACTACGTGCTGCCTCTCTCGATCGCAGGCGGGTTGATCGTGGTGCTCGGGTTGTTCGGTTGGGCCTTCGAGCCCTCGGCGGAGGAGCACTAGATGGCGACGCACGAAGCTGCGGCGCACGAGGCCGCACCCGAACATCACACGAGCACGGGCTTAGACAACGCCAAGATCGCCATGTGGGCGTTCCTCGGATCCGAATGCCTGTTCTTCGGATCGTTCATCTCTACCTATCTCCTCTACCGCAACGACGTGCTGTCCGGACCCACCCCACACGAGATCTACGACATCCCGTACACGTCCGTGAGCTCCTTCGTCCTGCTGATGTCGAGCCTCACGATGGTCCTTGGCCTTGCGGCATTGCAGCGAGGAGACAACCGGGCGACGAGAGCCTGGATCCTCGCAACCGCACTGCTCGGGACGGTGTTCATCGGGGGCCAGATCTACGAGTTCACGACCTTCGTAGAAGAGGGCCTCACGCTCACCACGAGCACGTTCGGGAGCTCCTTCTTCGTCCTCACTGGTTTCCACGGGGCGCACGTGACGGTGGGCATCCTGATGCTGCTGAGCCTCTTCGGCATGAGCCTGTCCGGACGTCTCACGTCGGAAGACACCAGACCGGTCGAGTACATCGGGCTCTACTGGCACTTCGTCGACATCGTCTGGATCGTCATCTTCACCGTCATCTACCTGGTCCCGACTAACTGAGGAAGGGAACATGAGCGACACCGCGCACGGTCACGGAGACGAGCACCCCAGTCCGCGTAAGTACGTAGCGGTCGCGGTGATCCTGGCAGTGATCACGGCCATCGAGGTGGCTATCTATTACATAGACATGTCGGATGTCGTGCTGGTCGCCTGCCTCATGTTGTTCGCCCTTATCAAGTTCGTCATGGTGGCGGCGTGGTTCATGCACCTCCGATTCGACTCGAAGTTGTTCCGGAGGCTCTTCGTCACCGGGATCGTCTTGGCCCTCATCGTCTTCACGATCGTTCTGTCGACCTTCTTCGCTCGGGGTGGCCCGGCTCCAGCCATCACCGGCGGGTAGTTCGGAAAGCGGCGCATGCTCGCCTGGCATCCGCACCCTGAGGTCTGGCTCCTTTTCGGAGCGAGCCTCGGCGCGTACTTCTTCTTCTCGAGCAAGGCTCCGGCCGGCGCCGAGATCCCGGCGCGACGCAAAGCCTGCTTCGTCGCCGGCATCATCGTCTTTTGGATCGGGTCCGACTGGCCCATGCACGAGCTGTCGGAGGACTTCCTCTTCAGCGCCCACATGGTGCAGCACACGCTCTTCTCTCTAGTGGCTCCCCCGTTGGTCCTGCTGGGCCTCCCGTCCTGGATGCTCCGCGGCCTCTTCCCGGCCGGCCCGCGGTTCCAGTTCCTGAAGTTCATGACCCGCCCGATGATCGCCCTGCTGCTCTTCAACGGGATCGTCCTTTTCACACACTGGCCGGTGGTGGTCGATGCCGCGCTGGGCTCGGAGCTTCTTCACTTCTCCGTACACTTCTTGCTGGTTACGAGTGCCCTGCTCATGTGGTGGGTGGTCATCGACCCGCTGCCGGAGCTCGCCCGGCTGACCCCGCCGGCGAAGATGTTCTACCTGTTCCTTCAGTCGATCCTTCCGACGATCCCGGCCTCGTTCTTGACCTTCGCCGAGAGCCCCATGTATCACTTCTACGAAACGGTGCCCCGCATCATCAACCTCTCGGTGCTCGCCGACCAACAACTCGCCGGGCTCATCATGAAGATCGGGGGCGGTTTGCTACTGTGGCTCGTCATCGCAACTCTCTTCTTCAAGTGGCATTCGTCCGAGGAGAGTGGCGAAGTCACCGACCTGACATGGGAGGATTTCGAACATGACCTGCGAGCTTGGGAACTGAGACCATGAGCCAGCACGAGAACGAGAACGCGCCGGCAAGGCCCGACCTCATGGGCGAGATGCGGTTCAAGATCCCGCTCCCCATCGTCATCCCCATCGTCTCCCTACTGGTCATCGCAGGCATCACGATCGGGATATCCCGCATCCTCCTGGCTCTGGAACCCGAGGCAGCCACGGTTGTTGCCCTGGCCGTCGCGGCGAATGTGCTCGGCGGGTGCGCGTACTACGCGCTGCGTCCTCGGATGTCGCAAGCCTCCAAGATCGAGTTGCTTGCCGTCGTCGCCTACCCCGTGATCATCGGCGTAGCGATCGCCCAGATCGGCTTCGGCGGAGGCTCGGAAGCCGCGGAAGGAGGGCACGGCGCTCCGGCAGAAGGTGGAGCGCCGACCTCGGTCGTCGCCGAGGGCGTCGCGTTCACTACATCGAGCATCACCCTGGCGGCCGGTGAAGATGTCGCGCTCGAGTTCGACAACAAGGACACGACCGCCCACAACATCGCCATCTACGAAGACGAGAGCGCCGAGAAGGTGATCTTCGACGGCCCCGACATCCAGGGCCCGGGCACGACGACCTACAAGTTCACGGCCCCGCCCAAGGGTGAGTACTACTTCCAGTGCGACCTGCACCCGAACATGAACGGCACCGTCAAGTCCGAGTAACCCTTCAGCGGAGATGCCGCCGCGTCGACTTCATGAAAACGATCAAATATTGGCGATTTTCATGAAGTCGACGTCATCAGGCCTTGATCAGGGCGTCAACTGCCATCGCCGCGAAGAGCAGCGCTAGGTAGTAGATCGAGAAGCGGAACAGCCCCCAAGCAACGCGCGGCTGTTGCGTCCTGTAGAGACGCACGGCTTGGGCGATGAATCCGGCGTTGAGCACGAGCGCGGAGACCAGGTAGATGAGGCCGGCTTGGGCCACGGCGTAGAAGACAAGCGTCATGGCCAGGAGCAGGAACGAGTACAGGAGCGTGTGCTTGGCCGTCTCTTCACGCCCGTAGACGACCGGCAACATCGGAACGCCTGCGGCCTCGTACTCCTTCTCGTAACGCATGGCCAGCGCCCAGAAGTGTGGCGGGGTCCAGTAGAAGATGATCCCGAACATAGCGAGCGCCGGGAGGCCGACCTCACCCGTCACGGCCGACCAACCAACCAGCGCGGGAACCGCGCCGGCCGCGCCCCCGATCACGATGTTCTGCGGCGTCGAGCGCTTCATCCCGATCGTGTAGACGAACACGTAGAACAGGAGCGCTGCTTCCGCCAGCAACGCAGACACCAGGTTGACGGTGAGCCACAGTTGCACGAAGGCGATAACACCGAGGACGATCCCGAAGATCAGTGCGTTCCGAGGCTGCACCTCGTGCTTCGGCAGCGGTCGTTTGCGCGTCCTCGGCATGAGCTGATCGATGTCTCTGTCGATATAGCAGTTGATGGCGTTCGCGCCCCCGGCTGCAAGTGCCCCGCCGATCAGCGTGGCCAGGATGAGGCCCAGCGACGGCATGCCTTGGGCCGCGACGATCATCGCCGGCAAGGTCGTGACCAGGAGAAGCTCGATGATGCGGGGCTTCGTGAGCGCGAAGTAAGCACCGGCCTTCGATCGTGGGCGGGACTTCGGCTCGACTGTGACGGCCTCGTCGACGACCGCGAGGCTCCCGGAGTCCTCAGCTACCACCAGACGCTTCATGCCTCAGCTACCAACGTGGGTTCGCGTGCCGGTCCCGCCTCGGCTACTGCCTCGGCTCGCGTGATCGTCGCCAGGGCTATCAGCGAGGCCCAGATGAGGGCCCCAAGAGCAAGGTGGATGGTGATGAACGCAGAGTTCAATCCCTGGCTCGCTTGGGTCCAGACATTGGCGGCTCCCACGACGATCTCGACCACCAGGGCCCCCATCGCGATAGAAGCCATCCGCGCCGACATGGCATCACCTTCCGTCATAGCGAGCCGCCACGTCCACACGAGGATCCCGGTAACGATGAGGGCGAGGAGGCGATGCAGCCAGTGCAGGGCGAAGATCTGGGAAGAGAGGTCGGGGATGAAAGCCCCGCCGACGAGGGGCCAGTCCGGGAACCCGGCCCCCTTCTCGGCGGTAACACCACTCACATAGGAGCCCACGAGCAGCAGCACTAGGACGGATCCGGCCGCCACCCGGGCACTTCGATGCAGCCCCCGGGTCTCCGGCTGAGGCGCCCGGGAACGGAGGGTCATTAAAACCAACAGGCCTACGAGCGCCAGCGCCGCGATCAGGTGCAGCACAACGGAAGACGCCTCGAGCTACAGCTTGACCACGATCGCGCCCAGGACCGCCTGGAACATGACGAGGCCGAAGGCTCCGCCCG
>JBKJYP010000224.1:0-5039 GCA_046715695.1 Actinomycetota bacterium
TAGACCGAACCGATGGCCTCCGAGAGTGCCACGGAGTTGTTGTCGAGTGCCGTGACCGCAGCCTGCACGGTCGGGTCCTCGAGATCGCCACCGGCTCCGACAGCCGTGTAGATCGCGATGCCGGCGAGGTACTCGTGACCGTCGAGCAGAGAGGTCAGGTCGCGGGTGAGTGTTGCGGCCTGGGTATCGACGGTGGGGACGTCGGTCACGTCCGTGTCGGCCGAAGCGGGCGCTTCGCTCTGCTTGTCTGCTGTCGTGTCGGTGGGCTCGGAGGAGCACGCAACTCCGAGAAGGGCGAACATCATCGATGCAGCCAGGGATCTGACGATCCAACGTTTCTTGAACAAAGCAGTACCTCCTGTTGATGGGATGGCCTGAAGCGACTCTCGCTTCAGTGGGTTTTCGTTCCGTTCGGTGGTGCCGGATTGGTCGTTCGAGAGTTATCGAACGACCACTTCTCCGGTCATAGAGGAATGGATGCCGCAGAAGTAGGTGTAGGTGCCGGCCTCATCGAAAGTGAAGCTGTATGAGTCACCGGCCCCCGGGAGATCGCCGTCGAAGACTCCATCCGGTTTGGAAGGCTCTTCTTGATCCAGCCCCGGCACACCTTTGTCGCCTGGGAGTCCGGAGGTCACTGTGTGATGAACCCCTTCATCCCGATTCGTCCAGGTGATCTCGGTTCCGACCGCCACCTCGACGGGATCGGGCGCGTAAGAGATGTTGACGACGTCCACCTTGACGGACTTGGAGGCCCCGGTTGAGGCCTCCTTGTCGGATCCGCCACAAGCGACGCTCAGCAAGGCCAGGCTCAAGGTCATGAGCAGGACCGGCCCGGCCATGGAGCGGCGATGAGTCATGCTGTGGCTGTCACTTTACGAGCGGCACCCGCGGTTCCGAAGTAGAGGGCGGCTGCTCCGGAAACCAGGTGGAGGAAGTTGTCTGCGTCACCTGTGCTGTGGATGTTGAGAAGCGTTCGCATCAGGTCGATACCGGTGAAACCCAAGGCCGCGACGAGCAGGTAAACGCCACCGATCAACAGGTTGACCGAGCGCGCCATGGACGGCGTCCTCGAGCCGATCAGCCAGAGTGCTCCGACCGCGAGATGAACGACGTTGTGCAGGTGGTTCACAGGGAACAGGATCAGTTTGTCGTCGACCGACCCACCGGTTAGCCCTTTAGCGACGAAGAACCCTGCTACCCCCACCAGTAGATAGACCCCTCCGAAGACCATGGCGAACATCTGCGCCGGGGTCTTGCTTTGAACAGCTGTAGACATGCAGTTCTCCTTTCTCGATCGTCCGCGTCGGTCCACGGTTCGTTGACTGTTTCGCACGGGGAGCCGAAGCCGGATGGGTCCTCCCGGCTATCGTTCAGGAGTGGCCAAGCCCAAGTCCAAGTCCAAGGCTCCTCAGCTCCTGCGCTTCATCGGAAACGGATCCTCCGTCCCAGACGAAGCGCCCCCCGACGACCTGACGCCGGAGAGACTGACCGAGCTCTATCGGTGGATCGTCACGATCCGGGCATTCGACGAACGGGCGGTCGCGCTGCAGCGCCAGGGCCGCATCGGCACGTATCCGATGTGCTGGGGCGAGGAGGGCGCGCAGTGTGGCTCTCTGTTCGCGCTGGAAGACCGCGACTGGGGTTTCCCCTCCTACCGTCAACAGGCCCTGCCGATCCTGCGCGGCGTGCCTCCCGAAACGATCTTCAGATACAGGCGAGGTCACGGCGGCAAGGGAGGGTTCTGGAGCCCCCGCGAGGTGCGGATGGCGCCGATCACTATCTCTATAGCGACGCATCTCCCTCATGCGGTCGGCCTCGCCCTGGCCGCCAGGTTGCGCGGCGACGACGTCTGCTCGATCGCCTGGTTCGGTGATGGGGCAACCTCAGAAGGCGACTTCCACGAGGCCCTCAACATCGCTGCCGTTATGGGGGCCGCAACGGTGTTCTTCTGCACGAACAATCAGTGGGCGATCTCTACGCCGTTCGATCGCCAGAGCGGTGTCGAGGCTGTCGTCGACAAGGCGAAGATCTATGGGATGCCGGCGATCCGGGTCGATGGTTTCGACCCGATCGCTTGCTATGAGGCCACGATGGATGCTCTGGAGCGTGCACGCGGTGGTGGAGGCCCGACCCTTATCGAGGCACTGACCTATCGGCTCGGCCCCCACGCAACCGCCGACGATCCGAGCCGCTACCGGGACGAGAAGGATGCAGAGCGATGGCGAGCCCTCGAGCCGGTAGGGCGCACCCGGGCGTACCTCATCCGGCACGGCGTGTTCGACGAGGCCGGGGCGGATTCGATAGAGGCAGAAGCGAAGGCTTTCGTCTCCGCCGGCGTTGAAGAGATGGAGAAGTATCCGGACCCCGATCCAGAGGTGTTGTTCGAGACGACCTATGCTTCGGGTCTCCCCTACGCCCTCCGCGAGGGCCTAGCTGAGATCCAAGCAGTTCGCGGAAAGTAAGCCCTAGCAAGGAGCACATCGACGTGACTCAAACCCCCGCTGCGCTGAGCGCGGCCCAGAAAGCCATCTACGAGGAAAGAACCCCCGGCTCCGCAAAGCTCTATGAACGGGCGCGCACCGCTTTGCCTCTGGGCGTCGCCTCCTCGTTCCAGGCGGCTTCGCCCTATCCGATCTACCTGACCTCGGGGGCCGGGAGCAGGGTCACCGATGTCGATGGGAACAGTTACATCGATTATCACAACGGCTTCGGCACGATGATCGCCGGCCATGCCCATCCGGCTATCGCTGCAGCTATCGAGAAGGCAGCGCGGACCGGCACGCACTTCGCATCACCCACGGCGTCCGTGATCGAGCTGGCCGAAGAGGTCAATCGCCGTTTCGGCCTCGACTCCGTCAGGTTCTGCAATTCGGGAACCGAAGCAACGATGGACGCGATCAGGCTGGGACGCGCGGCCTCGGGTAAGCCTCTGCTTGTCAAGATCGAAGGTGCGTACCACGGGCATCACGACGCAGTGATGTACTCGGTTCGATCGACCCTCGACGCGGTGGAGAACCCGTCGGATGCGTTCGAGACCCCGTCGTCTCGCGGCATCCCGGCAGAGGTCGGTCGTCTCACCAAGACGATCCCCTTCAACGACATAGCGGCTCTCGAAGCGGTGTTCGACGCGTTCCCCGACCAAGTCGGGGTCGTGATCGTCGAGCCGGTGATGATGAACATCGGGATCGTCCTTCCTCAGCCCGGCTACCTCGAGGCGATCCGAGCGCTGTGCTCCGAGAAGGGCGTGGTGCTGATCTTCGACGAAGTCAAGACAGGCTTCTCGATCGCCCCCGGTGGCGCGACCGAGTACTTCGGGGTGCAACCCGACCTCGTGTGCCTCGCGAAGGCGATGGGAGGCGGAACGCCGATCGGTGCGTTCGGGGGCACGGATGCGGTCATGACCGAGATCGAGAGAGGTGTGGCAGCCCAGGGCACATTCAACGGCAACCCGTTGTCGGTTGCAGCGGCGATAGCAACGCTCAAAGAGGTTCTGATACCGGAGGCTTACGACCACCTGAAAGCACTCGGGACGCGGCTAGCGTCCGGATGCACGAAGGTTCTCGAGCAAGCAGGCATCCCTGCACACACCACCGATCTCGGAGCTAAGGGCTCGGTGGTGTTCCGCTCCGAACCGCTCGAGAGATACACCGATTACAGAGAGGTCGACGACCACCTGTTCCAGGCGTATTGGTGGTGGGCGGTCAACCACGGCGTATTCGCGACACCCGGAAAGGAGGAGCAATGGACCATCTCGGTCCAGCACTCCGATGCCGACATCGACGAGACGGTAGAGGTCCTTGCTTCCTACTGTGAAGCGGTAACCGCCTGAGCCTTCTTTGCTCTGCGCTTCTCGCAGGCGCCGGTGTGATGGCAGTAGGAGACTGGCTGGCGGTCGAACACGGCAGGAAGAGAGATGAGTACGCGCTCAAGCCCGCGACCCTCGTCCTCCTGATCGCGGTCGCTTCTGTGATCGGGTCCCCCGACGGCTCGCGTCGCGCCTGGTTCGTAGCTGCGCTCGTTCTCTCCCTGGCCGGTGACGTCTTCTTGATGCTGGACAAGGGACCCGAGCGAGCTCTGTTCGTGCCGGGTCTGGCCTCTTTCCTTCTCGCACATATCGCCTACGTCATCGGATGGCTGGCAGCGGGAGTGTCTGTCGGTCTGGTTGCCGCGCTCGTGGCGGGGGTATGGGTGGCTGCCTCGCCACTTCTATGGAGGATCGTCAAAGCCATCCGCGAGCACCACAAAGAGTTGGTGGGACCAGTCGTCGCCTATTCGGTGGCGATCGCAGCGATGGTGGGGGCCGCTCTCGCCGGAGGTATCGCCTGGGGGATCGCGGGCGCTCTCCTGTTCTTCGGCTCGGACTTCATGATCGCCTGGTCCCGGTTCGTCTCCCCCTTCCCGCATCACCGCCTGGCCATCATCGTGACGTATCACCTGGGGCAAGCTGGGCTCGTGCTTTCACTACTCCAGGCCGCCGGGTAGTCTCCGTCCCCATGATCGGAAAAGTGACCGCCCTTGCCCTTGTCGCCGTGCTCGCTTTCGCCGCCTGCGGCGACAGCTCTCAGGACGCCGACCCCGATGCTGCCTCGGGTTCGACCGAGACCCCTGCGCCCGAGAGCCAGACACCGGCAGAACCTGCCGAGCCCGGTTGTGGTGCGGAGGGAGAGCTCGAGATCGAGGACACCGCGAAGGGTGACGGCGACGAGGCCAAGAAGGGCTTCGTCCTCAAGGTCAACTACACCGGCAAGCTCGAGGACGGCACCCAGTTCGACTCCTCACTCGATCCCGGCCGCAGCCCCTTCGTGTTCCGGCTGGGTGCGGGAGACGTGATCTCAGGATGGGACGAGGGGTTCGAAGGGATGAAGGAAGGCGGGGAACGCACGCTCACCATCCCTTGGAACTTGGCTTACGGCGAGGCCGGCGCCCCTCCGACGATCCCGCCCTGCGCGACCCTCATATTCGATGTCGAGCTGGTGAAGGTCCTCCAGAAGTAATTCTGCCGACTTGATCAGAACGCGCCAATATGGCGCGTTCTGATC
>JBKJYP010000225.1:0-8724 GCA_046715695.1 Actinomycetota bacterium
TCGCACTTTCGATCGCACCACCTGTGTCGAGCCACGATTGCAGCATCACCTGTGCCGCAACGGCATCGACGATCGCCTTGCGGGCGGCGCGCTTCCCCCCGGCCGCGAGCAGGCCTCTCTCGGCCACGACGGTCGACAGACGCTCGTCGTGACTCACCACGGGGATGTCTATGGCGTCGGCCAATCCCTCGGCGAGGACGCGAGCTGCCTCTGCCGACGGACCTTCGGTGCCCTTCAAGGAGATCGGGTTACCCACGACGATGCCGATCGCCCCGATCTCTTCGACGAGTCCGGCTATACGCGCGATCGGATCTGTGCGCTGCACATCGATGACTTCGAGCGGACGCGCGAATCGGGTTTCGAGGTCGGCGACAGCGACACCGCATCGTCGCGCCCCCGGATCGACGCCGATGATCATGTCGATCGTGCGAGAGCTTCCTGCGCGGACTTGCGTACGAGCTCCAGCGCGTCATCGATCTTGGCGCCCTCCGCGCCTCCGGCAACCGCGAGATCGGGTTTCCCCCCGGCCCCTCCCCCGAGCAGTGCCGCACCGGGAGCTAGGAGATCTCTCGCGGTGATGCCCTCTGCGACGAGGTCCTTGCTGACGGCAGCCACCAGGTTCGCCTTGCCCTCGTTGGAGGCTCCCAGGATGACGATCCCCGTGCCGAGACGCCCACGAACGGTCTGCGCTAGCGACCTGAGCTGGTCGACGGGTTCGTCCCGGCGAGCGACCAAGAGGCGGCCCCGGCCCTCGTCGATCGCTTCACCCGACAATCGCTCGGCGTCTTGCGCCGTGGAGGCTCTGGCGACGCCGGCGACCTGACGCTCTAACTCTTTGTGCGTCACTAGGAGCTTCTCGATGCGTTCTGCAACCTCGTCTGGGCTCGCTTTGAGCAAGACCGCGGCCCGGTCCAGAACGGCCACTCTGTCTTCCAGCCAGCGCAATCCTTCGGCACCCACCAAGGCTTCTACCCGGCGCAGGTTCGAGCCGACCGAACCCTCCGACGTGATGACAACCGGACCGATCCGGCTGGTGTGCGCGACATGTGTGCCCCCACAGAGCTCCTTGGAGTAGTCGCCCACTTCGACCACGCGGACGAAGTCTCCGTACTTCTCGCCGAAGATCGCCATCGCACCGATCGAACGCGCGAAGTCATAGCTGGTCTCGTAGGCGCGGACGCCATCGTCGGAGCCCACGCGCTCCCTGATCTCTCCGGTGATGTCGTCGATGGACTCTTCGGACAGAGCATCGAAATGAGTGAAGTCGAAACGCAGACGCCCCGGTTCGACAAGCGATCCGGCTTGGCGTGCGTGATCGCCCAGCTTGTCGCGCAAGACCCAGTGGAGGATGTGCGTTGCGGTATGGGCCATCTCCGACCCCGATCTGAAGCCCGTGTCGATCTGGGCCTCGACGGGATCGCCGACGCGGATCTCGCCGGCCTCTATCCGCACCTGGTGCCCGGTGAGGCCCGGCACGAGCCGGCGTGTCTGCACGACCCGGGCGCGCCCTGATGGGGCGGCGATCTGGCCACGGTCCCCTACCTGGCCCCCGCCCTCTGCATAGAACGGTGTCGTATCCAGGACGAGGTCCACCTCGGATCCTTCGCCCGCTGCGTCCAGCGCCTCGGTGCCGTCCAATATCGCCAGCACCTTGGCTTGAGCGATCCCGTGCTCGTGTCCGACGAACTCCGTCGGTCCGTAGCTCTCCTTGATCGACTCGGCCTCGGTTGCAACCTCCTGAGGTCCACCAGACTTCCTGGCAGCCCGTGCGCGCGCCCGCTGCTCTTCCATCAATGAGCGGAATGTGGCCTCGTCTACGTCGAGGCTCGCCTCGGACGCGATGTCACGCGTCAGGTCGAACGGGAAGCCGAAGGTGTCGTGCAGCCTGAATGCGACCTCCCCCGGAACGCCGCCTCCACTGCTCTTGGCGGCATCGATCTCTTTCTCCAGCAACACCAGGCCCTGGCGGAGAGTCGTTCCGAAGTGATCTTCCTCGCGTTCGACGATCTGGTGGATGAGGTCGCGTCGCTCCGAGATCTCGGGATAGAAATCTCCCATCAGCTCGATCGTCTGCTCGACTAGGTCGCCGAGGATCGGCTCCTCGCGTCCGAGTAGGCGGGCTTCACGAACGGCTCTGCGCATGACTCGTCGCAACACGTAGCCGCGCTCTTCGTTAGAGGGCAGAACGCCATCGGCGATGAGGAATGTCATAGAACGGCCGTGGTCCCCGAGGATACGGAGGCCCTTGTCCGTGCGCTCGTCCTTGCCGTAAGAGGTCTTGGTCAGCTCGGCCGCGCGCTGAACCATGCCGCCGAGCATGTCCGTCTGGTAGATCGAAGGAGCGTCTTGGAGGACCATCGCAAGGCGCTCGACGCCGGCCCCCGTGTCGATGTTCTTGCGCGGCAGCTCGGCGACCGGCTCGATCGCTGCGTTGCAGTCGTTCTGCATGAAGACGAGGTTCCAGATCTCGAGGTAGCGGTCCTCGTTGCCGACGGGACCTTGGTCGGATGCCTCGCCGAACCTCTCGCCGAGGTCGACGTAGATCTCGGAGCAAGGGCCGCATGGTCCTGCCACGCCCATCGACCAGAAATTCGTTTCCTTGCCCCAACGCACCACGCGTTCGGGCCGCACGCCCACGCCGTCGACCCAGATCTGGAATGCCTCGTCGTCGGTCTCGTACACCGTCACCCAGAGACGATCCGGCTCGATGCCGAGATCGTTCGTGACGAGCTGCCACGCCCAAGGGCAGGCACTCTCCTTGTAGTAATCGCCGAAAGAGAAGTTGCCGAGCATCTCGAAGAACGTCAGGTGCCTTGCCGTCTTGCCGACCTCGTCGATGTCGGTGGCACGGAAGCACTTCTGGATGCTGGTTGCCCGGGGGAACGCCGGTTGCTGCTCGCCGAGGAAATAGGGCTTGAACTGGTTCATGCCCGCGTTAGTCAGGAGCAGGGTCGGGTCGTTCGGGACCAAAGAGGACGAGGGGACCCGTGTGTGCGCTCGTTCGTCGAAGAACGCGAGGAAATGATCTCGGATCGTGCGGCTATCCATGCTTAAGCCGGGCTCAGCCCCGGGGCCCGGCCGCGCCGGAACCGCCGGCCGCTCCGTTCCTTTCCTCGAGCGTCTTGTTCAGCTTGTCCAGGAGCGTTCCCGTGAGGACGCGCGGGCGCCAGCGCTCTCGCTTGACACTCCACCATCTGTCGGCTTCGAGAGCCGCGACGGCACCAACTGCGACCCAGAGCACCTTCTTGATCATCTGTGGACCCTACCCTTCCTTGTGATGTTGCTCACGAGCGAGTCCTAACTCTTTCTCTCTGCCGGCGATCGGTCTGAAGAGCTCTGAACCTTCGAGCTCATCGGGCAGGTACTGCTGATCCACCCAACCTCCGAAGTCATGGGGATAGCGGTAGCCCTTACCCGCCCCGGTCGAACGAGAAGCGGAAGAATGTGAGTCGCGGAGATGGCCGGGCACCGGGAGCGGGCCTGTGGATCGCACGAGCTCCTCGGTCTTCCATAGGGCCGTAGCGCTGGCGTTGGACTTGGGCGCTATCGCCAAGTACGCGGCGGCTTGAGCGAGATTCAGCTTGGCTTCGGGAAGGCCTATGAACTCCAGCGCATGGTGAGCCCCTACCGCGACGGACAGGGCCCACGGGTCGGCGTTCCCAACGTCTTCCGAGGCGAAGATGACCATCCTGCGAGCGATGAAGCGAGGATCCTCACCGGCCTCGAGCATGCGGACCATCCAGTAGATCGCCGCGTCTGCGTCCGAGCCGCGCATCGACTTGATGAATGCGGAGATGACGTCGTAATGCCAGTCGCCTGCTTTGTCGTAAGCCAGTGCTCTCCTCTGCAGCCCTTCCTCGGCGGCTCCGAGATCGATGCGGCCGCCAGACACGGATGCGATCGCCGCCGCCGCTTCGAGGGCATTGAGCGCGGCGCGGGCGTCTCCGCCCGTCCCTTCGGCGATGTGGCGTAAGGCGTCCGGGTCGGCCTCGACCCGGGAAGCGAGCCCTCTCTCTTCGTCCGCCAGCGCGCGCTCGAGTACTAGGAGTATCTGGGAGTACTCGAGCGGTTCCAATCGGAAGAGAAGGCTCCGAGACATCAACGGCGAGTTCACCTCTAAGGATGGGTTCTCGGTCGTCGCGCCGACCAGCACGATCCAAGCGTTCTCGACCGCGGGCAAGAGTGCGTCCTGCTGGGCCTTGTTGAAGCGATGGATCTCGTCCAGGAACAGGACCGTCCGCCGTCCCTGTTGCCCAAGACGATCTCGCGCCGCCTCGATCGCCTTCCTCACGTCGGCGACGCCGGAGGTAACCGCGCTCATCGGTTCGAAATGAGCCTCAACCGTCCTGGCGATGACGTTGGCGATCGTCGTCTTGCCGGTGCCGGCCGGCCCCCAGAGAACGATCGAAGGGATCTCGCGCGTCCGCAGCAAGGCACTCAACCCCTTGCCCGGGCCGAGGATCTGTTCCTGGCCGACTATCTCTTCGAGGGTACGCGGGCGCATGCGCGCGGCGAGGGGCGCGTACTCGGAGAAGCGCTCCTCCAGCGCGTGGTCGAAGAGATCCACGCTCTCGGCCTACTCCTTGCCGCGCGGAGGAGCAGTGCTCTTGAGGTGCAGGAGCTTGAGCTGGGCCTCGTCGACGGGGGCCGGAGCGCCTGTCAAAGGATCGGCCGCAGTTTGCGTCTTCGGGAAAGCGATCACTTCCCGGATATTCAGCTCTCCGGCGGCGAGGGCCACGATGCGATCGATGCCTGGGGCGATGCCTCCGTGGGGCGGGGGGCCGTACTTGAAGGCGTTCAACAGGAAACCGAACTTCTCGTTCGCCTCCTCCTCGGTGAGCCCGAGGGCTTTGAAGACGCGGCCCTGCACGACGGGGTCGTGGATACGGATGCTGCCGCTTGCCAGCTCCCATCCGTTGAGAGTGATGTCGTACGACTTCGAGATGACCTTCCCGGGGTCCGTCTCCAGGAGGTCGATGGTGTCCTCGGTCATGCCCGTGAACGGGTGATGGATAGGCACCCAGCCCTCTTCGCCGGGCTCGAACCACGGGAAGTCCACGATCCATGCGAACTGCCACGCCTTCGGATCCGTCCGCTCACGTTCCGGGATCAGCCCGTAGCGCGCCGCCAACCTCGTGCGTAGCGCGGCCAGGACCTTGAACACGATGTCCCTTTTCGCATCCGCGACGATGAGGACCAGGTCGCCTACGGCGGCCGATGTCTCGGCTACGAGAGCCTTCCGTTCGACATCCGAGAAGAACTTGTCGAGAGGGGACTTGAGGCCATCTTCCGTGACGCCCGCCCACGCGAGCCCGCCGGCTCCGAGGGACTTGGCCTCCTCGACCATAGGGTCCAGCTCTTTGCGGCCCAGCTCGGCTTTACCGGGAAGGACGATCGCGCGGACGGAGCCACCTGCATCGAGAACCGAACGGAAGATCTTCACTTCGGTGGACGCGAACGTGCCCGAGAGGTCGACGAGCTCGAGTTCGAAGCGCAGATCGGGCTTGTCGGTGCCGAACCTGTTCATCGACTCTTCGTAGGTGAGCCGGGGGAAAGGCTCGAGCTCCACGCCCATCGCCTCTCGCCAGACCTGTTGGAACATCCGCTCGGTCACCTCGATCACGTCTTCGACTTCGACGAAGGACATCTCCATGTCCAACTGCGTGAACTCGGGCTGGCGGTCGGCGCGCAGGTCCTCGTCGCGGAAGCACTTGACGATCTGGTAGTAGCGATCCAATCCCGAGACCATGAACAGTTGTTTGAAGAGTTGGGGGGACTGCGGCAACGCGTAGAAGGTGCCGGGGTGCACGCGGGAGGGAACGAGGTAATCACGCGCGCCCTCGGGGGTCGAACGCGTCATCATCGGTGTCTCGATCTCGACGAAGCCCTCGGCGTCGAAGAACCTGCGGATCGACGAGATGATCCGGTGGCGCAATCTGAGGTTCTCCTGCATGGCCGGGCGCCTGAGGTCGAGGTACCGGTAGCGCAGACGGAGACTCTCCTCGACCTCTTGATGTTCGTCGAGCTGGAACGGGGGGGTTTCGGCTGCTGAGAAGACCTCGACCTTGACGGCTGCGACCTCGAGTTCTCCGGTCGGTAGCTTGTCGTTCAGGGTGCCTTCCTTGCGGGGACGCACCTCGCCCTCGACGCGGATGCAGTACTCGGATCGAAGGGACTGGGCCGCATCGTGGGCCGCGGCATCTACCTCGGAGCTGAAGACGATCTGGACAAGCCCGGCCGTGTCACGCAGGTCGATGAACGTGACCCCTCCGTGATCGCGACGCGCATCGACCCAGCCGCAGAGCGCGACGGTCCTCCCGATGTGCTCGCTACGAAGATCGCCGCAGCGATCGGTTCGCATCATGGCTTCTCCAACGCTTGGGCCAGGTCGGTGGACCTTATCGTTGCCTGCTCGCCGCTCTGCAGGTCTTTCAGCGTTACTTCGCCCATCTCGATCTCTCTGTCTCCGAAGATCGCGGCGAAACGCGCGCCGGAGCGATCCGCGTCCTTCATCTGACCCTTCATGCTGCGTCCGGCATGGTCGAGCTCGGCACCGAAGCCTTGGGCCCGAAGCGTCGTCGCCTGCACCAGCGCCTCGGCCCGCGCCCTATCACCGAGGGCAACCACATAGACATCGATGCCGGGGCGAGGTAGATCGGCTTGAGAGGCGAGCAGGATCCGGTCGAGCCCCAGCGCGAACCCGATCGATGGGAGCGGTGGACCTCCGAGCGCTTCCGAGAGGCCGTCGTACCGCCCTCCCCCACCGACGGCATCTTGCGACCCGAGTCCCGCCGACGTGAACTCGAAGGCGGTGCGTGTGTAGTAGTCGAGACCGCGGACGAGTGAAGGGGCCATCTCGTACTTCAACCCGAGGGCATCGAGATTGCCCGAGACCGCGGCGAAGTGCTCGCGACACGGGTCGCACAGGTGCTCCGTGATCTTGGGAGCGTCCTCCATCACCTTGATGGTGTCCTCCTCTTTCGAGTCGAACGTGCGCAGTGGATTCGTGTCGACCCGGGAGCGGTCCGCCTCCGCAAGGTCGGCCTCCTGGTCCCGCAGGAACGTCACCAGGGTCTCCATGTAGGCACCTCGGCAACTGGGATCGGGGTGTCCGATCGAGTTCAGCTTCAACTGCGGCTCGACCCCGACCGTCTTCAGGAACCGGTTGCCGACCTCGATCACCTCGGCGTCGATCGTCGGCTCGTCAGAGCCGAGCGCCTCGATGCCCAGTTGGAAGAACTGGCGGTGCCGGCCCTTCTGAGGCCTCTCCTGTCTGAACATCGGACCGGCGTAGGCGAGCTTCACCGGCAGGGCCCCGGAGGCCAGGCCGTGCTCTAGAACCGCTCTGACCACGGGGGCCGTCCCCTCGGGTCTCAGCGTGTAGGAGCGCTCGCCCTTGTCCTTGAAGGTGTACATCTGCTTGCCCACCACCTCGGTGGCGGCTCCCACGCCTCGTTCGAAGACCTCCGTGTGCTCGAAGATAGGGGTCTCGACGGGCTCGTACCCCGCCCGTGCGAACAGGTCCATGGCAAGCCGAACGGCCCCCTGCCAGCGCCAGGACTCGGGAGGAAGCAGATCGTTCGTGCCTTTGGGCGCGCGGAAAGCATCGGAGCCGGATGACATGGGTGAATCCTATGGTGGCCCGAGATGCGCACCGGTGTAACCTGCCCGGCAGATGGACAACGGCAAGCTCGAGGCGATGACTCGGCGGCTTCGCCGCAACATCGTCCGGTCCACGACCGCTGCCGGTTCCGGCCACCCCTCCACCTCGCTATCGATGGTCGAGGTCATCACGGTCCTCTACTTCGGCGACGTCCTTGCCTACGACCCGAAGAACCCCAAAGACCCCGGCCGCGACCGCTTCATCCTCTCCAAAGGGCACGGTGCGCCGGGGCTCTATGCGGCTTTGGCGGCCGCCGGCTTCTTCCCCGAGGAAGACCTGATGACCCTTCGCAAGCTCGGCTCCCCGCTCGAAGGTCATCCCAACATGTGTCGTTTGCCCGGGGTCGAGGCATCCACGGGGTCTCTCGGCCAGGGGTTCTCGATCGCGATCGGCCATGCCCTTGCCGCTCCTCTCGACGGCCTCGGTTACCGCGTTTACGTGATGACCGGCGACGGAGAGTCCGAGCAGGGCCAGGTTTGGGAAGCGGCCATGTATGCCGGCAACCACGGCCTCGACAACCTGACGTGGATCCTCGATCGGAACGGGTTCCAGCAGACGGGGGCCGTCGACAAGATCCAACCCCTCGATCCTCTCGAGAGCAAGATCTCCTCCTTCGGTCTCGAGGTGCGATCGATCGACGGGCACAACCTCGATGAGGTTGTGAAGGCGTTCGATTGGGCTCGCTCGGTGAAGGGCAAGCCTCAAGCGATCATCGCCCACACGGTGAAGGGCAAAGGGGTCTCGCTCCTCGAAGCCGACCCGGGGAACTGGCACGGGAAGCCGATACCGAAGGACGAAGAGGCCAAGGCGCTCGCAGAGATAGGAGCGGACTAGTGGCATTCGGTCTTACTCGTCTCTCGTTGCCCGACGGTCCCGCGACGCGTGAGGCTTTCGGCGAAGCGTTGGTGGAAGCCGGTGCGGACGAGCGCGTGGTGGTCGTCGACGGTGACGTCAACAATTCCACGTTCACGAATGGGTTCATGAAGAAGTACCCGGAGCGGTTCTTCAACGCCGGCATCGCCGAGTCCAACATGGTCGGGATCGCGGCCGGCCTCGCAGGT
>JBKJYP010000226.1:0-5770 GCA_046715695.1 Actinomycetota bacterium
CTCGTCGATCGCACCCCGGGCGACAGCTTCGGCCAGGGCGGTGCGATCGGGGTCATAGCCCACGATCGTGCAACCTCCGGCGGCTTTGAGGCCGAGAGCGACCGAACCACCTATCAATCCGGTGCCCACGACCGCGACGCGCTCCATGTATGAACCTCTCCTTGAGGGTTGCCTACGGCCCTTAACTCAGGTCTGTGCGGAGCCCTCGGGCTTCCCCGAGGTAGACCGGCCGGGGGCCAGAGTAATCGGAGGGCGCAGAGAAATGCATCAGTACCCGGATGCAGCTCCCCAGTGCCCCCGGCACCGCGATCTCGGTGGCACAGAGCAAGGGGGTCTCGGCGAGCCCGAGAGCCCGGGCCGCGGCCGCCGGGAACTCCGAGGTGAGGTCGGGGGTCGAGGTGAAGATCAAGCTGACGATGTCGTCGGGCCCGACCGCGTTGGACTCCATCAGAGCCGTCAGCAACTCGGCCGTCGCGGCCACGATCGCCTCGGCCGTATCGGCGGGGACGGTGGTCGCTCCCCTGACGGCGACCGTGCGGCCGCTCACGCCCAAGTCCGTCGCATCGACGAATGGATTTGTCTACTTGTCATCGGTTTCACCTGCGGGTCTTCCCTCAGAGCGGTCGGCTTCCCTGTACAGGGCCATGGTCTCGACGGGCGAGATCTTGCGCCACTGCCCCGGCTTCAATCGGCCCAGGTAGAGCGAGCCGATCTGGGTTCTAACGAGTCGCCGGACCGGGTGACCGACAGCCTCACACATGCGCCGGACCTGCCGGTTGCGTCCCTCCCACAGCGTGATCTCGAGGAGCGTGGCGCCGGCGTAGCGCTCGGCGATGTCGATGGCAGCCGGGGCCGTCCGGCCGTCCTCGAGGTCGACCCCAGAGGCCAGGGCCCGCAGTGCCCTGTAGCCGACGGAGCCGCCGACCTCGGCGAGATAGACCTTGGGCACCTTGTAACGGGGATGGGTGAGCCGGAGGGTGAGGTCCCCGTCATTCGTCAGGATCAGGGCCCCCTCGGAGTCGGCGTCCAGGCGCCCAACCGGCCATAGGCGGGTCGGCAGGTCGATGAGGTCCATGACCGTTTCCCGGCCCTGGGGATCGTCCGCAGTGGTGACCACGCCGGGAGGCTTGTTCAGCAGTACGTGGATGATGTCGGTGTCGAGCACCACGGGGGAACCATCAACCTCAACTGTATCCTTAAGGGGGTCGGCCCGATCCCCCAGCTTCGCCACTCTGCCGTTGACCTTGATCCGACGGGCCTTGATGAGCTCCTCAACCGCCCTCCGAGAGCCCACGCCGGCTTTCGCCAGCACTTTCTGGAGCCGCTCGGCGCCTTCCTCGTTCATCAGGCGTTCGGGGAGAGCTTGGCCTCCATGTCGGAGATCGCCTCCGGATCGGGCATGAGGTCGGTCAGCGGCGGAAGCTCGGCCGTCGATCGGAGGCCCAGACGCTCGAGCGCCGATTCGCTGAGGGTGAACATCACAGGGCTGCCCGGGCCCCCATCGTGGCCGGAGGCGGAGACGAGGCCCCGGGTCTCGAGGGTGCGGACGACGCCGTCGGAGTCCACGCCCCTGATCTCGGCTACCTGCGCCCTGGAGATCGGCCCTTTGTAGGCGATGACGGCCAGCACCTCGAGGGCGGCCGGAGACAGCCTGGCCGTCCGGTTCCCGATGACGAAGCGCTCGAGCCAGTCATCGCAATCCGGGCTCGTGTAGAGGCGCCAGCCGCCTGCGGACTCCCGCAGCACGAAACCCCTGTCGGCAGCCGAATACCCCTCCGCGATGCCCCTGAGCAGGTCTTCTACCTCCGTGCGGGGCCTCTCGAGGACCTCGCCGATCTCGGCGGCCGGCACGGGCTCGTCCGCCAGCAGAAGGATGGCCTCGATGATCTTCTCGTCGCGGGGCTTGTCTTCGCTCATGTCGACCCTTTCCCTGAGCGCTCGCCGAGCCGACCGCTGTCGGCCTCCAGGGCCTGCTGCAGGGCGTATTCGTCGGTCTCGGCGATGACGTCCTCGACGGAGATCCCACCTGACCAGGACACCTGGATATCACCGAAGCGGTCCTCCTGGCCCACGTCCACGGCTCCGGCCTTGACCAGCTCGAGCAGGGCCAGGAACCGGACCACGACCTGGATCCTCTCGCTTTGACCGGCGCAGAGGTCGGCGAAGGTGTGCCTGTCGGGGGCCGTGGAAAGGCGCTCGACGAGCTCGATCACCGCCTCTCGCACCGAGGCGGTGATCGGCGTGACGTGGGAGATAGCCAGGACGGGCGGAGGCGGTGGGTAGAGGATCGCCGCCGCTGCTTTGGCGAGGTGCAGGGTGGTCGTTCGAGCCAGGATGTCGGGCACGAGGCCGGCGAAACGCTCCTCCATCCTCACGGAACGGCCGTGGTAGCCGGCACCCTCCTCCAGGCCGGTGGCGATGAACTCCCCCGCGGCCCGGAACGTGGCGCACTCGACCAGGCGGGCGAGAAGCAGGTCCCGCTCCTCGAGCAGGTGGCTCTCGTCCGAGATCCGGCCGGGCAGCAGCCGAGCGGATTTGAGCTCGAGGAGGGTCGCCGCCACCACCAGGAAGCCCGTGGTGGTCTCGAGGTCCATCTCCTCGAGGGCAGTTACGAAGCCCAGGTACTCCTCGATGATCGACGCCAGAGAGACCTCGTAGATGTCGACCCGCTGTTTGGTGATCAGGTGAAGCAACAGGTCGATCGGGCCCTCGAACACGTCGAGCTTGACCTCGTACGTCATAGCGGGTCGCCCCATCTACTTGTCGACATATCTATCTCCATCAGCGCCTGAGATGCTCGCTCGTAGCCTAATGCTCCCCGAGAGGGCAGAGCCGTCTTTTGACCTCTCACGGCCTTGCGCCCAGGCCGGTGACCTCCCAGACATCGACCATCGTCTCCTCGGCGACCTCCCGGGCACGGGCCGCCCCCTTGGCGAGGGCCCGCTCGATCTCGCCCGGGTCGGCCATCAGCTCGGTGTAGCGGGTCCGGATCGGTTCCAGGGCGGCCACGACCACCTCGGCCAGGGCGGATTTGAGGTCCCCGTAGCCGGAGCCGGCGAAGCGCTCTTCCAACGCGGGAACCGTCGAGCCTTCCAGCAGCGAGAAGATCGTCAGGAGGTTCGTTACGGCCGGCTTGTCGTCCCTCGCCTTGATCTCCTTGCCCGAGTCGGTCACCGCCGAGCGGATCTTCTTCGTGATGATCTCCGGCGCCTCGACCAGTCCGATCCCCGAGGCGGGGCGGGCGGCTGATTTGCTCATCTTCTCCGTCGGGTTGTCGAGGGCCATGATCCGGGCCCCTGCAGGCGGAACCCACGCCTCGGGGACCACGAATGTCGGGTGGGTGGGAGAGAAGTTGGCGTTGAAGCGGATGGCCACGTCCCTCATGAGCTCGATGTGCTGGCGCTGGTCCTCGCCCACGGGGACGCCGTGCGCCCTGTAGAGGAGCACATCTGCCGCCTGGAGAAGTGGATAAGTAAACAAGCCGACACTGATCGACTCCGTCTCGCCCTTGGATTTCTCCTTGAACTGGACCATCCGGCGCAACTCCCCCATCCGGCCCAGGCAGCTCATGACCCAGCCCAGCTCGGCATGTGCGGGGACGTCTGACTGGACGAAGAGCAGGGAGCGTTCGGGGTCGATCCCACAGGCCATGAGCTCGGCCGCCTTGGAGATCGTGGCCTGGTGTAGCTCCGCCGGGTCCCAGGGCAACGTCAGTGCGTGCAGGTTGACGATGCAATAGAAGGCCTCATACTCCTCCTGGAGGGACGCCCAGTTCCGGATAGCGCCGAGGTAGTTCCCCAGGTGAGCCTCTCCGGTGGGCTGGATGCCGCTGAACACCCGCTTACGTGTCATCAAGACTGAACCTTTGCTTGAGGTTTAACCTAATCTCCCGCTGTAGGGCAGCGAGGGAGCATAGGATACGGCACCGTGGACATCGGTTTGCTACCTCTACTGCGAAGCGAGCCTCTGGTTTTCGTGCTGGTGGTCTGCTCCCTGATCGGAGCGATAGGGCTCCACGAGTATGCCCACGCCCTCGCTGCGGATCTCCAGGGGGATCGTCTCCCCCGGGCGATGGGCCGCCTGACGCCCAATCCCATCCGTCATCTGGACCCTCTGGGCACCGCTTTGATCGTCTTGGTGGGCTTCGGTTGGGGGAAACCGGTTGAATTTCGCCCTCAGGCCCTGTCCAGTAAGCGCTTCGGAGCTGCCATCGTCGCCCTTGCCGGCCCCCTGACCAATCTAGGCCTGGCTCTCGTTGGAGCCCTGGTCCTCGGGCTGGTAGGCGGCCAGGAGGCACCTGAGATCCTCTTCGACTTCCTGGGGATCTTCGTCTCGGTCAATGTGATCCTGGCTGTCTTCAACCTGATCCCCCTGCCGCCCCTGGACGGCTCGAGGCTCCTTACGATCTTCCTGCCCCCCAAAAGACAGAAGGTCGTCTTCTGGCTGGATCGCTGGGGATTCCTGGCACTCGTGGTCCTGTTGATGGTCGGGGGCCTCACCTTCCTGGACCCCCTGATCCTGGCGGTCCAGGAATGGATCTTCGACGTCACCGGCGTCATATAGCCCAAGCTCCTTGGCGACACCTCCTTAAGTCGAGGAGTCGCTTTGTCTACAACCTCCCTCGGCTCCAAGGCCATGTGTCCCCGAGGCTTCTGATCGCTATACCTCCTGCGGAATGTGCCTATATAGACATCTCTAGATATGTCTACAAATACCTGAGTGGACTCATCTACCTCGCCCATCTACGCCTGGTGATGGCTCGGGATAAGTAGTCTTGCCGATAAGTGCACAAATCACTATCTTCCCAAGGATGCTCAGCGTCTTATAGATGAATCGATAAAGCGCTACGTAGGCTTAACGACTTACTGAGAAGTCGGGATAGCTACTAGAGAACATGGCTACATGGCTAGGTGTGCGCAAGTAGCCATGACGACAGCGTGACTAGGAGACTAAAGGACCCCTCCCCCGTTGCCGAGAAGAGACACGAAGATTGATCCGTTCCAGCTGTCGGGTGAAGTGGGAAATGAGGCCAAGCGCCTAGCCAAAGGTCAGGGGGCAGCCGGATGACGGGGGATTCTGCAGCAGCAGAGTGGGTCGTTGAGCCCGAAAAGCCGACAATCTGGACGCTCAAGTAGAGATATCGATTACTCAGAGTCTCAAGGTCTAGTGGACCTCAACCTTTATGGTTGCCCCCGAGTGGTCCACACTTCCAGCGTTTACCAGGTTCCGGAGCAGACCGGGCTGCCCATCCTCCATGCCGGCTGGGCCCTTGGGATCCTCCTAGGATCCGGCTCCTATTCGCTCCCCCACTACCGGTGCAGCACTGGGGTCGAGGATCAGGTTCGCCAGGGTCGGCTTCGCCCAGTTACCCTCGAATCAAACGTGTGCCCAAGAAAGTCTTGAGGTGGGGCCCCCTGGAGCTCCAGACTTGCACAAGCTTGGACAAGACTACTCAGAGACCTAGCGATGTGTCGACAAGTAGCTAGGGATATGTAGACAAGTACCCTTTGCGTCTCAATATAGGCAGTTGGCCCCATGGATAGAGTGCCTTGTCGACTAGTGGATAGAGCCTAAATGGACAGATAGATCTGTCGATAAGTGGCTTCGTGGAGAGTCTTGGGCCACACGAGGGGCCTAGGACGGAGGGGCCCGGGCGAGGGCCTCTCAGCGGGCCCTCGCGAAACGAATGTGGCTAGCGGGTCAGTTTGCGCAGGAGGATGGAGTCCTCTCCCCTGGCGTCGTAGTCCTCGAGGATGTAGGTCAGGGCGGC
>JBKJYP010000227.1:0-16246 GCA_046715695.1 Actinomycetota bacterium
GATGGGGACTGCGCTTCAAGAACGTCGCGGCGCGGGCGAAGAACCGGCTCAGCTCGAGTCGATCTGGGCAGCGGTCGGCGAAGAGCTCCGGACACGGCTGTCGGAGGGCAACTTCTCGGCTTGGTTCGGGCGAGCGCTACCGGTGTCGATCGACGGGGAGTGCTTCGTGCTCGCCGTTCCGAACAGCTTCACCAAAGACTGGATCGCGAATCGCTACGCGGCCGTCGTCGAGGAGGTTCTGGGCGAGATACTCGGCTCGCCGACCCAACTCGCCCTCGTCGCCGACGAGAACCTCGCTGCCGATCTGGCAGGCCATGAGCCCGAAGTTGCCGAGCCCGAAGCTGTTGCCGAGTCGTCAGGAGGAGGAGGAGGAGCCACCGCCTCGAGCGAGTCCGATGCTCTCTTCCACCCCAAGTACAACTTCGATTCTTTCGTGATCGGCAGCTCGAACCGTTTCGCTCACGCCGCCGCTCTGGCGGTTGCCGAGGCCCCGGCTCAGTCCTACAACCCACTTTTCATCTACGGCGGAGCTGGACTCGGCAAGACACACCTCCTGCAAGCTGTGGGTCGTTACGTACAGGAGTTCCATCCCCATCTCGTGATCCGCTACGTCTCGACCGAGCAGTTCATGAACGACTTCATCCTGTCGGTCCAGCGTCGCTCGATGCCCGACTTCCACCGTCGCTACCGGATGGCGGACCTGTTGCTGATCGACGACATCCAGTTGCTCGAGGGCAAGGAGCGCACCCAGGAGGAGTTCTTCCACACCTTCAACGCCCTCCACCCGAAGAGCCAGATCGTCATCTCGTCCGATCGAGCTCCCAAGAAGATCCCGACCCTCGAGGAGCGTCTCAGCACTCGATTCGAATGGGGACTGATCACAGACGTCCAACCCCCAGACCTGGAAACACGTCTCGCCATCCTCCGGAAGAAGGCTGAAACCGAAGGTCTGCGGGTCCCCTATGACGTCCTGGACTTCATCGCTCAACGGGTGCAGACGAATATCCGGGCTCTCGAAGGGGCTCTGATCCGGGTCGCTGCGTACGGGTCGATCTCTCGCTCCGAAGTCACGATGGAGCTCGCCCAGGAAGTGCTCCAATCGCTGCTGCCCGATGCCAGGGAAGCGAGGGTGACATCCGACCTGATCATCTCGGTCGCTGCCGAGTACTTCGACGTGACTCCTGAAGAGATCTGCTCCTCCAGTCGCTCCCGGCCGCTCGTCACGGCACGCCAGATGGCTATGTACCTGTGCCGTGAGCTCACCGATCTCTCTTTGCCCAAGATCGGTGAGCGCTTCGGGGGCCGCGATCACACGACGGTTCTGCATGCGACGAAGAAAGTTCGCGGACAGCTGCAGGAAGAGGAGCGCTATTACGAACAAGTTCGCGAACTTACGACTCGGATCCGCCAACAGGCTTCTCGTGGATGACGTCTGTATGGACTGGGGACGAAAGGGCAACAAAAGGGTGCGAGCGAGCATCTCTTCACATCGCGACTTCTTATCCATGTTGGGTCAACAGGTGACCGCGCGGTCAGAAGTGGCCTCTGAGCAGGAAGAACGATCGTCGTCCACACCGTCCACACCCCCTACTACGGCTTCCAGAGATTTAGATATCTCTAAAAGGATCAGTAGCTGGTTCGTGACACACCCCCCAGATACCGTTCGTGGTGGCCGCGCCGGAAGGAGAGTTCGTTAGATGAAATTCCGATGTGAGCGTGATGATGTTCTCGAGGCCGTTCAGTTCGCCTCCCGCGCGATCTCGAACCGTGCAACGTTGCCGGTGCTGTCCGGAGTCCGCCTCGAGGCCTCGGAGGACGGCATGGTGACGGTGGCCGCAACCGATCTCGAGATCACGATGGAGACCTCTTTCAAAGCCGGTGTCGATGAACCGGGCCGCGTGATAGTCCCCGGCCGGCTGTTCGCAGAGATGGTTCGCAGCCTCTCCGCCGGGCAGGTCTCTGTGGCCGGCACCGATGGTGAGATCGAGATCGGATCTGGTCGCGGTGAGTTCCGGGTCAAGGCTCTAGCGCCCGATGACTACCCCGCCCTGCCGATCGAGGATCGCGCCGAGAGCACCGATGCCGTGCGCGTCGAGGTCGACGGTTCAACGCTGGCGACGGCGTTGTCCCAGGTGATCCGCAGCGCCTCGACCGATGAGAGCCGTCAGGTGCTCACCGGCGTGCTCTGGGAGCTCGAAGAGGGTTCGGCTACGTTGGCTGCCACCGACTCGTATCGGCTGGGTGTCCGCACGCTGGCTGTGTCTGGTGGCCCTTCTGAGCCCCGGCGTGTCGTTCTCCCTGCCCGTTCGCTGGGCGAGCTCGCCCGTGCTCTTCAGGCTGCGGCCGGAGCCGTCACGGCGACCGTGAAAGACAACCTCGTCTCCTTCGAGATCGCGGGCGAGTCGGTGACCTCCACGATCGCTTCTCGCTACATCGAAGGCGAGTTCCCGAACTACCGCCAATTGATCCCTCAGGGCTACACGAACAAGCTGACCGTCGAACGCGAGAGGCTCCTCGAGGTCGTCAAGCGTGTCGGGCTCCTGGCCCAGAACAACCTGCCGGTCAAGCTGCACCTGGGGGCCGAGCTCGAGATCTCCGCCCACACCCCCGACGTTGGGGAGGGCCAGGAGGTCCTGGACGCGACCTACGAGGGCGAATCCCTCGTGATCGCGTTCAACCCCCAATTCCTGCACGACGGAGCCTCTGCCATCGGGACCGAGAACCTGATCCTCGAGGCCGGTGACGGGTTGAAGCCGGCGCTTCTCAAGGGCGAGGGAGACGACACGTTCACGTATCTCCTCATGCCCGTGCGACTCTCTTGAGGAGAACGGTGTGCATGTCGAGCAGATCACGCTGGAGGACTTCCGCAACTACGAAACCGCGCGCGTAGAGCTCGACCCCGGCCTCAACCTCGTTGTCGGAAGGAATGCACAAGGCAAAACGAACCTTCTCGAGGCGATCCATCTCCTAGGAGGGCTCGGCTCGCCACGGGCGGCCGACACCTCGCTGGTGCGCAATGGAGCGGAGGGCGCATTCGTTCACGCCGATATCTCTCGCTCCGGCCGAAGCATCCACATCGACCTCGAGCTTCGTGCCGGGCGGGCTAACAAGGCGCTCGTCAACCGAGCGCGCGTGCCGAGCGTGAGGGCACTGGCCGAGACCTTCGTCCCCGTTTACTTCGGCCCGGACGACCTGGATCTGGTGAAGGGGGGGCCGGACGGCCGGCGCCGCAGTCTCGACGAACTGATCATCAAGCGCTGGCCGGCGCGCCACGGTTTACGGGCAGAGTTCGATCGGGTGCTCAAACAGCGCAACGCTCTGCTCAAGACGATGCCCCCCTCCGGCCGCGGCAGGGATGCAGCCTTGGAGACGCTCGATATCTGGGACGCAGCGCTGGCTGCCGCAGGTGCGGCTCTGACGTCGTCCCGACTCCAGGTGATCGATGTCTTGCGGGCACCGGCGGCTAAGCACTTCGGTGTGATCGCCGGGGGCGGCGAGATGGAGCTCAGCTTCGACAGTCGGTGGTTCCAAAATGAGCAAGCCGAAAGCGATATCGCTGCCGCCTTGCTGGCAGCTCTCGTCGAAGCGCGTCCACGCGAGCTCGAACGCCGGATCGGACTCGTGGGCCCTCAACGCGATGACCTGAGGATCACCATCACGTCCGCCGGCGAACAGATCGACGCGCGGCTGTTCGCATCCCAGGGCGAGCAGAGGACGGCGGTGTTGGCTCTGAAGCTTGCTGAGATGGACGTGCTTCGGGATGGGCTGGGCGACGAGCCGGTGATGCTGTTGGACGACGTCTTCTCGGAGCTCGACGAAGTCCGTCGCCGCGCTCTTGCGGACGCGGTCGGTGCCGGGGGTCAGACGGTCGTGTCGTGCACCGAGCCCGTCTCCGGTGTCCATCCCGCCTTGACGATCGTCATCGAGGCCGGCCGGGTGAGCCGGGCTTGAACCACCGGGATGATCCGATCCGGGTCGGCGACATCCTGCCGGGCGCGGCCAAGTCGGCCGGGCTCGACGACGGTGCTGCCGCCGGCCGGATCTGGGGGAACTGGCGCAACATCGCCGGCGAAGCGATCGCGGATCACGCGACCCCTTCGTCTCTTAGAAGGGGCGTCCTTCGTCTTCACGCGGACTCTCCTTCATGGGCAACCGAGATCTCCTACCTGGCCGACGAGTTGAAGCGCCGGATCAACGAGTCGTTGCACCGCGAAGCCGTCATAGAGGTGCGCGTTTGGACCGGGCCCGATCGACCGCCGCGTGCGTTCGGAGGTCCTCTGCAACCCTCCTCGACACAGGCATCCGGGCAAGCCCGCGGCGAGCCCACTCTGGACCCCGCCGAGGCCGTTGCCCGTGCCCGTGCAGCGTGGGCCAAAAGCCCTCTCCGCGAGACCCCTTAGGACCAGAGAATGCCCTGGTAGATGCTATTATTTCAACGATGAATCCGATGCTCACCCGCTTCTTTCCTCGCGCCAAAAATCTCCGCGCTGAGGGTGACTTAGGTCACTTCCCAGAGACCATCGCAGGACCCATAGTGAGGGCCATATGACCCTTCCACCGCGGCCGTCGCCGGCCACCAAAACGAGGTCAGGATCGAGCTACTCAGCCGAAGACATCACGGTCCTCAAAGGACTCGACCCGGTCCGCAAACGGCCCGGCATGTACATCGGTTCCACCGGGACCCGTGGGCTCCACCACCTCGTCTACGAAGTGGTCGACAACGCCGTCGACGAGGCCATGGCCGGCTACTGCGACAGGATCACAGTCGAGCTCTTGGTGGACGGTGGATGCCGCGTCACCGACAACGGCCGAGGCATCCCCACGGACATCGTCAAGGGCGAGCGCAAGCCGGCGGTCGAAGTCGTCCTGACCACTCTGCACGCCGGTGGCAAGTTCGAGGGCAAGGGTTACCAGGTCTCCGGCGGACTACACGGAGTCGGCGTCTCGGTTGTCAACGCCTTGTCGGAGAAGCTCGAGGTCGAGGTAGCGCGCAACGGCAAGCTCCACCAACAGGAATACCGGCGCGGCAAGCCACAGGCCCCCCTCAAGGTGGTCAAGCCCATCAAGCGAACCGGCACGACTGTCGCGTTCTGGCCCGACCCCGAGATCTTCGTCGAGGAACGCGAGTTCAAGTTCGACACCCTCGTGCAACGGATGCGCGAGATGGCGTTCCTCAACAAGGGTCTCGAGATCAGGTTGACGGACCACCGGATCGAGCCCGAGCTCTCCGAGACCTTCCGTTACACCGGCGGGATCGTCGACTTCGTGAAGCACCTCAATTCAGCCCGTGACCCGATCAACAAGCGAGTGACCTACTTCGAGTCCAAAGCCGAGAAGCACGAGCTCGAGGTCGCGATGCAGTGGACGACCCAGTTCAACGAGTCGGTATTCACGTTCGCCAACAACATCAATACACACGAAGGCGGGATGCACGAGGAGGGCTTCAGACGCTCGCTCACCCGTGTGATCACGTCGTACGCGCGATCCAAGGGCCTGCTCAAGGAAAAGGACGAGCCCCTCATCGGTGAAGACTGTCGTGAGGGCCTGACGGCGATCATCTCGGTCCGGCTGCGCGATCCTCAGTTCGAAGGTCAGACCAAGACGAAACTCGGCAACACCGAGATCCGCTCCTTCGTCGAGACCTCGATGAACCAGCGCTTCGGCGAGTTCATGGAAGAGCATCCGGCCGAAGCCCGGGCGATCTGTACCAAGGTGATCTCCGCGCAACGCGCCCGGCTCGAAGCGCGCAAGGCGCGGGACCTCGTCCGGCGCAAGTCGCTGCTCGAGTCATCGACGTTGCCGGGCAAGCTTGCCGACTGCCAGACGCGCGACCCTCGTGAGGCCGAGCTGCTGATCGTCGAGGGTGATTCCGCCGGCGGTAGTGCCAAGCAAGGACGCGACCGCGTGTTCCAGGCGATCCTCCCGCTCCGCGGCAAGATCCTGAACGTCGAGCGTGCCCGACTGGCCAAGATCCTCGAGAACAAAGAGATCCAGGCGATCGTGACGGCCGTCGGAACGGGTATCGGTGACGACTTCGACATCGAGAAGTGCCGCTATCACAAGATCATCTCGATGGCCGATGCCGACGTCGATGGCGCACACATCAAGACGTTGCTGCTCACGTTCCTGTTCCGCTACATGCCTCAGCTGATCGACTTCGGATACGTCTACGTCGCCCAACCACCGCTCTACCGCGTCCCTTACAAGGGCAAGGTCAACTATTTCCGCAACGACGCCGAGCTCGACGCCTTCAAGGCCGCCCATGAGGGATCCAAGATCGAGGCCTCTCGTTTCAAAGGGCTCGGTGAGATGAACCCATCCGAGCTCTGGGAGACGACGATGGATCCGGCCAACCGAACGTTGTTGAGGGTCACGATGGAGGACGCCGCACTGGCCGAAGAGATCTTCTCGACGCTGATGGGCGAAGACGTCGAGTCCCGCAAGAACTTCATACAACGCAACGCCAAAGACGTCCGCTTCCTAGACATATAGAGGTCCATGACTCCCGACGAACCGTTCCAGAACAAGTTGCCCCAAGAGCCTGGCTCCGGTGTGACCGACATCACGATCGAGGAAGAGGTCCAAGCGTCTTTCCTCGAATACGCGATGTCGGTCATCGTGAGCCGCGCTCTACCCGATGTGCGCGATGGCCTCAAGCCGGTGCATCGCCGGATCATCTTCGCGGCCCTCGAGGCGGGACTCCGCCCCGACAGGGCCTTCCGCAAATGCGCGGCGTTGGTCGGCGACGTCATGAAGAAGTACCACCCCCACGGCGACCAGGCGATCTACGACGCGCTCGCTCGTCTCGCGCAGGACTTCTCGACCCGCTACCTTTTGATCGACGGTCAAGGCAACTTCGGGTCTGTCGACGGCGATCCTCCTGCGGCTCAGCGCTACACAGAGTGCCGGCTATCGAAGCTCTCGATGGAGATGCTCCGGGACATCGATGAAGACACGGTCGACTTCATCCCCAACTACGACGGCTACGAGAACGAGCCCGTCGTGCTGCCCGCTCGCTTCCCGAACCTTCTCGTCAACGGATCGAGCGGCATCGCCGTCGGAATGGCCACCAACATCCCCCCGCACAACCTGCGCGAGGTGATCGACGCGGTGATCGAAGTGCTCGAGACCCCTGAGCTCGCGTCGGACAAGGCCGCCATGCTCCAAGCAGTCATGAAGCACATCAAGGCCCCGGACTTCCCGACCGGTGCCACGATCCTGGGCCGCCAAGGGATCATCGACGCATACACGACAGGACGCGGGTCCATCAAGATGCGGGCCGTCTGCGAGATCGAAGAGGGCCCCAAGGGGAACGCTCGCATCATCGTTACCGAGCTGCCTTACCAGGTGAACAAGGCCCGGCTGGCGGCGAAGATCGCCGAGCTCGTCAATGCCAAGGAGAACCGGCTCGAGGGCATCGCAGACCTCAGTGACGAGTCCTCCGACCGCGGCGGCATGCGTCTCGTGATCGATCTGAAGAAGACCGCGGTTCCTCAGGTCGTTCTCAACACGCTCTACAAGCGGACCCAGCTCCAGGACAACTTCGCTGTGAACATGCTCGCTCTGGATGACGGCGTCCCACGAACGATGAATATCGGCGAGGTCATCGACGCCTACATCACGCACCAGGTCGAGGTGATCGTCCGGCGTACCCGTTACCGCCTCCGCAAGGCCGAGGAGCGCCTGCACATCGTCGACGGCTTACTGATCGCCCTCGACAACATCGATGAGGTCGTCGCGATCATCCGCAGCTCGAACGATGTGGAAGAGGCACGCAACCGCTTGCAATCGACCTTCGACCTCGACGAGATCCAGTCCCAGCACATCCTGGACATGCCGCTTCGTCGGTTGGTCGCCCTCGAGACCGACAAGCTGCGGGCCGAGCGCGAAGAGTTGAAGGCCACCATCAAGGAGCTCCAGTCGATCCTGGCGGACCCCGCGAAGGTCCTCGCCTTGATCGCGACCGAGTTGCGAGAGATCCGTGACAAGCACGGCGACGATCGCAGGACGAAGCTCGTGCCCGACGAGGGTGAGTTCAATCTCGAAGACCTGATCGCGGATGAAGAGCTCGTCGTGTCGGTCTCACGCGACGGATATGTCAAGACCGTCCCCCTCGACACCTACCGGCGCCAAGGCCGCGGGGGTCGGGGCGTCAAGGGCACGACATTGAAGGAAGGCGACATCGTCGAGCACCTCCTGACGACGACCGCCCACTCCTATCTACTGCTGTTCTCGACGACCGGGCGGGTCTACCGGCTCAAGGCGCACGAGATCCCCAAGCGGGACAGGACGGCCAGAGGGACCGCGGTCGTCAACGTCGTAGCGATGCGGCCCGATGATCGAGTGGCCGCGGTTATCGATACGCGCGATTACGAGTCTTATCAATACCTACTGATCGCGACCAAACGAGGGATGGTCAAGAAGACCCTGTTCCGTGAGTACGACTCGTCGCGCAAGGAAGGCATCATCGCTCTGAACCTCAAGGACGGTGACGAGGTCGTCCGTGTTCGCCCGACCTCGGGTGAGAACGACGTCTTATTGATCTCCAAGAAGGGCAAGGCCATCCGCTTCTCCGAGTCCAGGGTGCGGCCGATGGGACGGACGGCCACAGGTGTGATCGGGATGAAGTTGGACGCCGACGATGAGGTCGTTGCCTGCGGCATCGTCGAGCCGGATGGCGAACTGTTCCTCGTGACGCAGTTCGGCTACGGCAAGCGAACCAAGCTCTCGGCGTTCCCCACGAAGGGGCGCGGCGGTAAGGGGATGATCGCAGCGAAACTCACCAAGCCTCGCGGCTTCATCGTGGGTGCGGTCGTGGTGCATTCCGAGAACGAGGTCTTCCTCATCTCCGACGACGGCGTGGTGATCCGGGTAGCGGTCTCAGATATCTCTCGCCAGGGCCGCCCGACGACGGGAGTGAGGGTCATGAACCTCAGCCCGGGGGCGAAGGTGTCTGCCGTTGCTCTGGTCATGGACGAATCCGAGGACACGGGCCAGGGCAAACTCTCGAGTTAGGCATCTACCCGTGCGCGGATACGGCATGATTACCGTCTTTCGCGCATACTGATAGCCCTGGCTCCCTCCAGTTCGCCTCCCAGGAGACCCCTTGTCAACACCAGAAGAGCGGAACCCGAGCACCACCGCTTTCCCTGCTCGCAGGGAGCCATTCGGCGTCGCCAAAACACCGGAAGTGAAACCCGAGTCTGAGGCGGCGCCTCCCGACACACAGGACTGGCTGAACAAGACGCTCGCTGCCGGTCGCGAGGAGCGATCGCAGGCCCAAGCTGCAGCTGCCGCTCCCGTCGTCCGCAAGCGCCCGGGACTCCGCCGCGTGAAGCGCGTGGTGCGCCACGTCGATCCACTGAGTGTGTTGCGGATGGCGTTCGTCTACACCGGGGTATTCCTGATCCTGTGGATGCTGTTCGTGGCCGGTCTTTTCTGGATCGCCGAATCGCAGGGCATGTTCAAGTCTCTCGAAGAGTTGATGACTGCATTCGCCTTCGATTGGAACGACAACATCACCCTGTTCTTCGTCGAGAAATGGGCATTCCTCATCGGCCTGACCATGGCGGTCCTGGGCTCTCTGTTAAGTGTTCTGATGGTCTTTATCTACAATGTGGCCGCAGATCTCTTCGGAGGGATCGAATTGACCCATGTCGAGCGAGATCTCTAAACCCCGCTCCTTCATCTCGCTCCGTTCCATCACCAAACTCTTCCCCGGTACCGCCAAGCCCGCCGTAGACGATCTGAACCTCGAGATCGACGAGGGTGAAACCGTGGTTCTCGTAGGTCCGTCGGGATGCGGCAAGACCACCACGATGAAGATGATCAACCGGCTCGTGGAGCCGACATCCGGTGAGATCACCATCGGAGGCGAGCTCATCACCGAGAAGGACCCCGTGGAGCTTCGCCGGGGGATCGGCTATGTGATCCAGAGCATCGGGCTCCTCCCTCACCGATCCGTACGAGACAACATCGCGACCGTTCCTCACCTTCTCGGATGGAGTGAGGAGAAGATCGAGTCGCGCGTGCGTGAGCTGATGGAGATATTCGATCTCGAGCCTGAATTCGAGAAGCGTTGGCCTCATGAGCTCTCAGGTGGTCAACGGCAACGGGTGGGCGTTGCCCGCGCCCTGGCCGTTGACCCCCCCGTCATGTTGATGGACGAGCCGTTCGGAGCAGTTGACCCGATCGTGCGTGAGCGACTCCAGAACCAATTCATAGATATCCAGAACCAGCTTCGGAAGACCATCGTCTTCGTGACCCATGACATCGACGAGGCGATCCGGATGGCCGATCGCATCGCGATCCTCGATCGAGGCGGGATCCTCGAGCAGTACGACACCCCCCAGAGGATCCTCACGGATCCGGCGAACGACTTCGTGATCGATTTCGTCGGCCTGGAGAGAGGGATCAAGCGCCTCGCTCTCAGCCGGGGATCGGTTGATGAGTACATCGCCAGCGTCCGAGGCCGGGACTAGAGTCAATGATCCGGTCGGCTCGGCGAGCGGTCGGGATGGTCGTGTGATCGACTGGTCTTACATCTCCTCTAATTCGGACGAGATCGTCAGTCGTCTCCTCGAGCACCTTCAGCTGACCGGCATCGCGGTGACGTTGGGCCTGGCGATCTCACTGCCGCTCGGCATCTACTCGTTCCGGCACCGGCGCGCCTACGGATTCATCACCGGTGTGACCGGCGTGCTCTACACGATCCCGAGCCTCGCCTTGTTCGCTTTCCTTCAGCCGTATACAGGACTTTCGGTGACGACCGCCGAGATCGGTCTTGTTGGCTACACCCTCCTCATCCTGATCAGGAACACCGTTGCCGGCCTCAATGGAGTTCCCGAGGACGCCCGGGAGGCGGCGATCGGGATGGGTTTCTCGTCCCGCCAGATGCTGTGGCGGGTCGAGTTGCCCCTGGCGCTGCCCGTGATCATCACGGGGATCCGGATCGCGACCGTGACCACGATCGGTCTGGTGACGGTTACGGCGCTGATCGGGATGGGGGGCCTGGGGCATTTCATCTTGGTGGGGCTTCGTGGTTTCGGACTGAGGAATACCGCCACCCTCATCGGGGCGGTCCTGTCCGTTGTGCTCGCCGTTGGCGCGGATGGCCTACTCCTTCTGGTTGAGAGGCGCCTGACACCTTGGGCCCGTCGCCGGGCCCAGGCGGCGTAGGTGGGCATCCTCAGCGAGGTCATCCGATGGTTCGGTGACCCGGCGACCTGGACGGGCGAAGGTGGGATCCCCGTGAGGACCCTGGAGCATCTCGAGATGTCCCTTCTGGCTGCAGCTCTAGGGGCGGCTCTCGCGCTCCCTGCAGGGATGATCATCGGCCACACCCGCCGAGCCGAGTTCCTTGTCGTCTCGATCGGCAACATCGGACGAGCGCTTCCCTCCTTCGGTGTCCTGGCGCTCGTGTTCCCGTTCACGTTCGATCTCCCCGGCGCGATCGGGTTCTGGCCGACACTGATCGCATTGTGGTTGCTGGCCATCCCTCCGATCCTCACGAACACCTATGTGGGAGTCAGAGATGTCGACCGCTCTGTAACCGAGGCGGCCCGTGGCATGGGGATGACCGGCGGACAGATACTGCGTCGGGTCGAGATCCCACTCGCGGCCCCGTTGATCGTGGCCGGGCTCCGTACGGCCACCGCTCAGGTCGTCGCCACAGCCACCCTCGCCGCGCTCGTGGGTTGGGGCGGACTCGGCAGGTTCATCGTCGATGGCTTCTCTGTGGGTGAAAACGGACCGAAGCTGGGTGGAGCGATCCTGGTCGCGGCTCTCGCTCTCATCACCGAGCTCATCTTCGGGTTGACCGAGAGGTGGGTTGCCCCGCCCAGCGTCAGAGCCACCACGAAAGGGATATTTCGGAGCAGCGGGCCCCCGATTTCCGCTTAGGGTTGCGCCGCTTAAGTCTCGGGGCCGCCTGGGCCCCCGTCACGGAGAGGAGTTGAACCCATGCGGAGATCCCGCAGTTACGTCCTTGGGGCGACCCTGCTGGCACTCGCGTTGTTCCTGGGTGCTTGTGGGTCGGGTGAGGACGACACGCCGACCGGCGACACCGGAGGCTCGGACGAGAAGCCCGCGCTCACGGTAGGGGCGGTGGCATTCGCCGAGAACCAGATCGTTGCCGAGATGTATGCCCAGGTCCTGGAGAATGCCGGGTACGAGGTCGATCGCCAGACGGACCTCGGGTCCCGCGAGATCCTCCAGCCGGCTCTCGAAGCCGGCGAGGTCGACATCGCGCCGGAGTACCTCGGGTCCCTGCTTCTCTTCCTGGATCCCGACGCAACACCTTCAGGCGTATCGGGGGACAACGTGGCGCAGCTGGAGCCGCTGCTGGAGGAGCACGGCCAAGTTCTGCTCGAGCCGGCCGAGGCCGACGACACCAACGCGTTCGTAGTCACAGGCGAGACCTCCGACAAGTACGGGATCACCAAGGTCAGCGATCTGCAGGCAGATGCCGGCAAGCTCACACTCGGTGGCCCACCCGAGTGCCCCAAGCGTCCTTTCTGCATCCCGGGACTCGAGGAGACCTACGGCGTCGAGTTCGGTGACTTCATCCCTCTCGACATCGGTGGCCCGCTCACGGTTGCAGCCCTGGACAAAGGCAAGATCGATGTGGCCCTGTTGTTCTCGACCTCGAGTGTCATCGGCTCGAAGGGCTGGGTCCTCTTGGAGGACGACAAGGACCTTCAGGCAGCAGAGAACATCACACCGGTCGTGTCGGCCGATGTTGCATCTGACGAGATCACCTCGTTGCTCAATGAAGTCAGTGCGCTATTGACCACCGAGAACATCACGACCCTGAACGGCCTGGCCGAGATCGAGGGCCAAGACCCGGCCCAGGTAGCCGAAGACTTCCTGAAAGCGAACGGCCTGCTCTAAGAACTCATCGGCTAGATCGCTCGGTCGACCTTGAAGATGGTGCCGGAGTAGTCGGCGACGTACATCACGCCGGCCGCATCGAAAGTCAGGTCGATCGGGAGGTCTAGCTCGAGGAACGCACTCTGTCCGACGACCCGCGTGCCATCCGGGTTGAGTTGCACGCGGATCACATCGTGACCCCGGGGCAGGCCGAAGAGGTTCCCCCACTCGGCGACGAAGAGGTCGTTCTGGTGGTCCGGCCCCCAGTTCTCCGTCGTCTGGAAGGCGAGGCCGTCGGACGAGGTGTGTAACCCGAATGACGAAACGGGTGGAGGCACCTTCGCCGGGCACGGCCCGAACGCCTCGATCGTCTCGGGGTTAGGGCTGTCGTAGGGCTCGAGGTTTCCGCGTTCGGCGACGTTGTAGAGACACGAGGGGAACCCGAAGTCGTCGATCACCTTGTCGTTGATGTCGGTCATGAACAACAGGTCGTCGGAGTCTTCGAGATCGGGATCGACGGGGTTCTCAGCGGTCGATCCCGGCCGTGCGTCGTCGATCCCGTTCATCGGCACGAACAGCTTGCTGGGATCGATGGGCGAGAAGGCGAGGTCGTAGACATTGCGCCACCCCGTTGCCACGAGAGCTCGCCGGCGTGACATCTTCCCAACAGAAGCTTCCTTCGCGTGAGGATCGACCCGGATCACGGACCCAGACCACGGCTGCTCCTCCCTCTCGCCGCCGTCTACTCCGTCATCGGTCGAATTGCCGTTGGTCACGTAGAGCATCCCGTCCGGACCGATCGCCATCCCATTGGTGTTGTGGCGCCCATTGGGGAGATCCTTCAGAACCACCCTCGCCGTCTCGCCGTCACCGTCACCGTCGGTATCGGTCAACGCCCAGACGCGGCCGTAGGAGCGGAACCCGAAGGGTCCCTCTCTAGCCGCCTCGGCGTCGGCCACGTAGACCGTTCCATCATCGGCCGCAAGCACACCGAGCGGTCCTCGGAAGCCTTCGGCGAATACCGCGGGGAGAGAACCGACCCCTCCGAGATCGTCGATCACGAGGACGGTGCCGGCGGTGTTGTCCACGACGTAGAGACGTTCGCCCTCGCCCCCGGTCCGAGTGTCTGGTCCGAAGTCCAGGCTCGTCGGCGTGCCGCCCGTGATCGCGAACGGGTGCACGTAGAAGCCGGGCTCGAGCGGCCGAGGGCTCTGAGGTGGAGCGATCGCCAGAGGCGTCGCTGCCGCGGGCAGAGAGATCCCAAGTGAGAGACCGAGGATCGCCAGGATTCCGAGGCGATGGCACTTCACTGGATTATCAGCGTGCCCGTCATGTTGGGATGCACGCTGCAGAAGAACGCGTACCGCTTCCCCGACTCGAGGTTCTCGAGCCCTCTGACATCGGTCGATGCCCCGGCACCGATCGTGTCGCTCCAGAAGATCGGGCATTTGCCTTTGTCATAGCCGGAGCACCATTCGGTCTTCTTGGCGAGTTTCTTGGATAGGAAGACATCGAGGGCGATGACGTTGTGACGAGCGACGTCGGCGTTCGTGTAGGTGATCGCCTCACCCTGAGCTGCTATCACGACCGGAGTTGCGAAACCGGCCACGAAGCTCCCTGGAACGGTGGCAGCGACCGCCGCGGACGCGGGGGCCGGCGATGCCAGCGCAAGGATCGTGACCGACGCGAAGAGGAGCCGGAGTCTCATCCCCGGAAGGTTCCGCGCCGCCCGCGCCTTCCCTGCCGAAACACGTGGTGGCTCCGCCAGGAGGACTCTCGAACCCCGCATCCAGACAGGCGCTGAAGGCAACAGTCGCATCAGGGAATCGTGCCGCGTGGCTGACTAGGATGCCAGTAGGTTGACCGCATCATGGCGAACGGCCATTCGCGTACGCGCCAGAGAGGTCAGAGTCAAAGGGGGTGGTCGTTTAGCCCGTTAGCCAAGGGAGGGATAGACGAAGCGCAGGAGACCCAGCAACGAAAGGACGGAATGGATGAAAGATGGATCGCGACGGATCACCCAGGTGGCAGCAGCTGCGTGTGCCGCGGCCCTCGTTGCGGCGGCCTTGGCCGCACCGGCCGGAGCACACGTCGCAGGTGTGAGGCACCTCTTCAACAACCACATCAAGCCGAAGCTAGCGACTCCAGGGACGATCAATCAGGCGAACAACCCTGTCGATTGGACCAAGCTGAAGAACGTCCCCGCCGACATAGCCGACGGTAACGATGCATTAGGAAGTAGTGGGCCTGGAGGTACGGGCGACATCACCGCAGTCCTTACAGGTGCCGGGCTGTCCGGAGGGGGTACATCCGGAGACGTCACGCTTTCGGCCGACACCTCATTTCTTCAGCGCCGGGTGACGCCTTGCGCCGCGGGTCAGGCGATCAACACGATCGCGCCGGACGGAACTTCAACCTGCATCGCCGTCGGCGGAGGTGGCGGTGGTACGGGCGACATCACCGGCGTTACGGCAGGCTCCGGCTTGACCGGCGGTGGATCTGCCGGGGATGTCGCACTGGCACTCGACCCGGCAGCCAAGGCCACCGGCTTCTCCGGCTACAAGAACAGCCCCGGGACCGCAACTGCGACCGCAAGAACCGTAGGCGCGTTGTCGCTCCCGGCTGGGAACTACCTCATCTTCGCGAAGATCATCGTCGCAGCATCCGTACCAGGCACCGTGCTCACCGAGTGCGTCTTGGCGGCCGCCGGAGACACAGACCGAGCTGAGGGAGCGGTTGATTCAGGCACGCCTAGCCAAACGCTTTCGATGAACGCCGCCCACGCATTCGCTGCCGCCGGTCAAGCGACCGTGACATGTCGAACGCTAGGTATTGGAGGAACGGTCAACCTGAGCGACCTGAAGATCTCGGCCATCAGGTTCCCCGACGTGGTGTCGAACGTAGCGCTGCCATAGCTCGCGCTTCCTAGGCTCAGAAAAGGCCCCGGCTTCAGCCGGGGCCTTTTTCTACACCTGTTTCGTCATCGGTCTTCCAAGCCGGTTCCGCGGATCCAGGTAGCCCCTTCGAGCGCGTAGATACCGTTGTCTAGCAACGGGGATCCCTCACTCGACGAGAAAGCTGGTGGGCCCGGGTGGACTTGAACCACCGGCCTCGCCCTTATCAGGGGCGCGCTCTAACCGAGCTGAGCTACGGGCCCGAGCGGCGGCCGATACTAGCCTGTGGGGTGGAGCCCCTACATCATCTGTGTCTGTGGATTCAGACGGGTCTTGAAGAAGTTGACTTCTTTCGAGCTCGTCTCGTCCATCCGGAAGACCCGGATCCCCGCCGCTGATGCGTGGTCGTTCGTATAGATCAGCCCGTTGTACCAGTAGGCCGACCACGAGTCGGGGTTGGTCCCGCTCTCCTTCGGCAGGTA
>JBKJYP010000228.1:0-8981 GCA_046715695.1 Actinomycetota bacterium
CCCCCGAGCTCCTCGCGACCGGACCGGCCCCCGACGCCCGACTGATGCATGCGGTTCGGTGGCCGAACAAGGGCCGGGACGACTTCGTGCTCGTCACCGGAGAGACCCCCTTCTCGGTCCGGTGTGACGGCGACTCCGGCGCGTTCATGACATTCGATGCGCGCTCTTGGAAGAAGACGAGAACCCTGACGATGATCGACGAGTACCGGCTCGAGAACGGCACCGTTGTGGACGGCCGGCCCCCGGCCAACGTCATCGGCTGTAGCGCGCTCTGGTTCTCGGAGCATCCCGGCTTCGATGACGGCGGGCTGGTGGCGGGAGCTTTCCTCGAGCATGGCGTGCGGATCTTGGATGTGGACCACAAAGGCAAGATCTCGGAAAAGGGATATTTCACCCCAAATGGGGGCTCTGTGATCGCGGCTTACTGGATCACAGACGAGATCGTTTATACGATCGACCTAGTCAGGGGTATAGACATACTTCGTGTAGAAGTGTCCTAGGTAGTCCGGATCTGCGCGTACACTGCACCGAGGGAAACGCAGCTTTCTAGCTTGTATCGCTACGCCTCTGAGGGCACAGGGTCGTACTACGAAGGGGAGGACCCTGGATGTCGAAACGCCATCGTCTGATAGCCGTTGCCGGCGCCGTGTTGATGGCCGCCGTGTTGATCGCTCCCGCACAGGCCAAGCAGTCCAAGGGCTTCCGTGTGCAAGGTGTGCAGTGCAAGCTCATCGGCGTCCCCAAGGTCGCAGCAGCATCCGCCCTCCCCTTCGGTATCGGCTCGTGCCCCGGCGTTCGCCCCGGCGCGCTAGTCGAGTCCGACAAGGGCTTCTGCACATTCAACTTCTTGTTCACGGGCTCCGACGGCAACCGATACATGGGAACCGCAGGTCACTGCATCCTGGGCAACTCGCAATTCGTCGAGGACATCGGTGAGTCGAGCTGGGCCCCCGGAACCGGCCCCGAGGCACGGGACGACAACGGAGCGCGCATCGGTGAGTTCGCTTATGCGATCCTCTTCCGCCCCAAGGACTTCGCGTTGATCCGTCTCGACCCAGGTGTTGCAGCGAACCCCCAGATGTGCCACTTCGGAGGTCCCACCGGGATCAACACGCAGACATCTGGTTCCGGGATGATCCACCATCGCGGCAACGGCCTCGTTATCGGCGATCTCGTGCCGGCCAGGACCTCCTACACACTCAGCTACTCGAACCCGAACACAGCCCTGGCCTATGGGGCTGCGGCGCCGGGTGATTCCGGCGGCGGCGTGCTCTCGTCCGACGGCAAAGCTGTGGGGGCGCTCGTTTCGCTTGGCGTTAACCCCGGCGGCATCATCGGGATCACGCGTCTGGCCCCTCAGGTCGCCCAGGCGGAACAGGTGTTGGGGATAGATCTAACCCTGGTTACGGCGCCCCTCCTCTAGGGGGCATCTACCGCTTCTTCCGAATAGTCTCGGCGACTTGAACGCGCCCATGGTTTGTCCTGCCTGCGGTCACCACAACGCACCCGGGAGTCATTCCTGCAGCAACTGCGGGAATGCCCTGGTGGATCGGTGGGGCGATCCCCTTGTCGTGGCACCAGCCGTGGTCCCGCAAGCCCCGACCCGGCCGTTGGCAGCGAGGGGTCGATCACCGGTCCTGCTGGCCGCCCTGGCTGTGGTTCTCCTCGCTGCGGGGGGTGTCGCCTACGGCCTCTTCGCCGGCGGTCAAGAGTCCACCGCTGAGTCCGACTCTCCCGTCGCAACCGCCGGTGGATCCGGGGGCTCGTGCTCGGCGGTCGAACGCCCCGAGCTGCAGACGGCCACGCACATCGAGGAGGGGGCAACGCACAAGCCCTACAGCTCGGATCCACCGACGTCCGGGGCGCACTACGCGGTCCCGGCCGACCCGGGTTTCTTCGCCACGCCACTTGCCCCGGAGCAGTTGGTGCACAACCTGGAGCATGGCCAGATCGTGATCTGGTATCGACTCGACCTCACTCCAGAGGAGGTCGAGTCCCTAGCGAGCCTCACTTCAGAGGAGCCCGTTGCCACGATCACGGTGCCCTACGCCGGCCTCACTGCAGCGGACAAGCTCGTTATGACCGCTTGGGGCGCCCTCCAGCGGTGTACCGGCGTATCGACCGAGGACATCGACGCGTTCCGTGCAGAGTTCCAAGGTCGCGGCCCCGAGAACGTCGGTGTCCCGGTCTTCGAGGGAGCCTTCTAGCCGGCTCCCGTGCAGCTCATGATCTTCGGAAGCTTGTCGCCCGGGAACACGGCGGCGAAGATCCTCTCGTTCAGACGCTCCTCGAATCCCGGCGGCGGATCGGCACCGTCGGGGATGTTGTCGCCGATCTCGTAACGCGAGAGGAACGAGGCGATCTCTTCGGCCGTCACATCGTTCGCCTCCATGGATTCAGCACGGGTGAAGAACGAAGATGCCGATGTCTGCTCGATCACCGGTAGGCCCTCCACCACCTGGAAACGATCGCGGATGTCGTTCAACACCTCGGGGCGGCTGAGCGGCCAGCCCCCGGCATCGAGCGGCGTCTGGCCATGGTCGGCGGTCACGACTAGCAGGTATTCGTTCTCACCGACGTTCACATCTAGCCACTCCCGGAGTTCACCGAGCGCGGTGTCCACCGATCTGATCGTGTCTTCTTGCTCGGGCCCGGTCATGTTCCATTGATGCCCGGCCTTGTCCGGCGCCTTGTAGTTGATGTAGAAGAGATCGGTCACGTCGTCCTTGCCGAAACCCTCACCCTCGAAGAGCGAGAACATCGTGCGGTTCTCCCACGGAGCGAACGCGGGCGTCGCGTCCAAGGGATCCAGCGCGTGCCCATGCCACTTCCCGTCGGCTGCACCATCGGCACGGTCGACCGCATCGAGATCGCCCTCGGGGCCCTCGACTTCGGTCTGGACGTAATCGGGGAGCGAGTAGAAGGCGGGATTCGTCGCCCAGATGCCTTTGCTGAGGATGCCGGCGATGTCGTTGTCGCCCCCCTTGAGAGCAGCACCATGGCCGATCATCCCGAGCTGGAGGTTCCCAGATGCCAGCATCCCGATCAGCGGTTCGTTGTCCATGGCCTTGTCCCAGAGATCTGCGATCGTTGTCTTACGAAGCGAGATCGTCGGGTCCATGACGGCCGGACCGGGGTTGCCGGCGGTGGGGGAGAAGGACCCCACGATCGAGCCATCGTCTGCTCGCACCGCGATCGCAGTGACGCCGTGATAGCGCGGCCATGTTCCCGTCGACAGATTCGTGTGCGTTGCGGGGGTTATCGATGGCGAGGATCCGACGATCGCCGAGTCGACGTTCACTCCGTCTTCGATCAGCTTCTCGATGTTCGGCCATGCATCCGGCCAATGGTCGAGGACGTTCCAGCCCCCACCGTCGATGACTGCCGTGACGATCAGCTTGGGGGGCTCCGCATCCGCCCGTATGACCTCGGTGAGCGACGTCGCGTTCCGAGGTGGGAAATCGAAGTCCATCAGGTCGGCGTACGTCGGAGCCAGGTCGGCGATCGTCACCTCGCGATCGAGCTCAACGTGGCCCTGGGGCGCGACGGATCCGGGGCCGTAGAGCACGAGTGGGACGTTCTGAAGGAACCCGTAAGGGGCGGAGTGCGAAGTGTTGATGAACGTGCCCATATAGCTCGGCGGGTTGGGGACGATGACGAGGTCGTCATCCCGGCGATCGCCCGGCACCCACCCGCGATAGATGCGGGTGACCCATTCAGGGGGAAGCTTGCACGCGTCCTGTAGGTAGGCCTTCTTGGGCAGCTCGGGTGCGGAGATGGTCGTGCGTGCAGCGGATGGGAGTGGCTCGGGTTCCTTCTCCTCCCCGTTGGTGCACCCTGCGGTGACGAGAGCCAGTGCCAGCAACAGCAGTGTTGCCTTCCTCACTCGCTCGCTTTCTCGAGAGCGCAGTTCCAGACCTCGCCCATGCGGTCGCTGGGGAAAGCGGCCGCGAACAGGGGCTCACGCATCCGGTCTTCGTAGATGGAGGGTGGGTCCTCACCAGGATGCAGGTTCTCCTCCAAGCGGTAGCCGACCAGATAGTCCGAGATCTCTTCGGGTGTCACCGAGGAGGCGGGGTCGACCCAGAAGCCAACCGGCCGCTCGTCCTGGAACAGCTCCTCTTCGGGAACGCCGAAGTGCTCGGCGACGTCTTTCTGCAGGAGCTGGATCCTGATCGGCCACGCATAGCTTGCGATCGGGTCGGGGGCCTGGCCGTGGTCTGCGGTGAACGTGATCGCCCACTGCCCTTCACCAACGACTTTGTTCAGGTAGCGCTCGATCTTCAGGAGCTCGTCGTCGGAGTAGCGGTGGATCTCGCGGATCTCCGGGTTCAGCATGTTCCAGTCGTGGCCCTCATCGTCGATCTGCTTGTAGTTGATGAAGAAGAGGTCGGTGACCTCGTCCTGGCCGAAGCCTTCGTTCTCGATGATCGACTTCAGGATGCGCGTCTGGAACAGCGCCCAGACCGGAGTGTGACGGAGAGCGTTGGGGTCGTTCAGCACCTCGTGACCCATCCACTTGTTATCGAGCTGGCCGTCATCGAGATCGACTTGCCGGACATCCTCTTCGAAACCTTCGAGAGAGTTCAGGTACTCGGGCATCGAGTAGTAGAGGGGGTTCGTCTTCAGGTCGCCCTGGGTCTTCTCCGAGATCACGGCGATGTCTTTGTCGCCGCCATCCAGATAGGAGCCGTGCCCCATCATGCCGAGGTGCCACGACTTGTAAGCGAACATCGCGACCTTGGCTTCGTTGCCGGTCGCCTGGTCATAGACGTCGGCGAGTGTGTCGACCTCCAGATACTTCGGAGTTATCTCGTCGAATGCCCCCGCGATGATGTCTCCGTCCCTCACCGGGATGTCGACGATGCCGTGTTGTTTGGGGAAGGCACCGGTCCCCATCGTTGAGTGGATCGCGGGAGTCACCGTGGGTGACGATCCTGCGGTCACGCCTTGGATCGCCGTGCCTTTGCGCATCATCCGAGCCAGGTTCGGCCACGCGTCGGGCCAGGTGTTGAGAACGTTCCACCCACCCCCGTCCCAGACGATGGTCACGAGGAGGCGAGGTGGCGCCGAGCGGGACGGGTCCACGACCTCAGGGATGGCGATGCCCGGCCGACCGTCGGGGAAAGGCGTGTCGACCATCAGGGCTTGCGTTGGAGCGAGGTCGGCCAGGGTCGACTCGCGGTCGAGCTCGATCTCGCCCAGCGGCGCGACCTGTCCCGGCCCGTAGAAGACGAGTGGAACATCCTGAACGTAAGGCCAAGGACCCGAGTGGGTTGTCGATGTGAAACCACCGAAGTAGTTGGGCTCACGGGGGACGAAGAGGACCTCGGGGGAGCGATCCTTGAAGACCCCAAGGCGGATCCGACGGAGATAGTCGAGTGGAAGGTCACAGGCCGCCTCCAGCCATCCCGATGCCGCTTGGGTGACCGCGGGGGGAGGCCCGTAGGTGGGAGCCGCTCGGCCCTCGGTATCGCTGGGGGTAGCGAAGGTCTCGGGATCCTGGGTCTTGGGGGCGGGCGCGTCGCTGGTGCACCCGGCCGCGATGAGGCCCGCCGCCAAGAGGGCGAAGAGCAGCCTGGTAGTTCTTTTTTCCGTCATAGTTCGCCCCGTGAGAGTGGAGATATTGGGTGTACCTGTAGCGCGGCTCACTGCTCCAGAGGCGGTGGCCGCAACGGTCCAACTATACGAGTCGGGCGAGCCATCCCTGCTCGTTTACGTCAATGCTCATACCCTCAACCTGGCTTGCAAGGATCCCGCCTACCGGCGCATCCTCGCCTCCGCCGACCTCGTCCTGAACGACGGGGCCGGCGTCGGGATGGCGGCTCGATGGAAGGGGGCGCCCTTCCCCGAGAACCTCAATGGGAGTGACTTCAACCCGCTACTCATCGAGGCCGCGGGGGAGCGAGGTTGGCCGGTGTTCTTCCTGGGGGGCCGCCCTGGGGTCGCAGAGGAAGCGTCCGAGATCCTCGCCCGCCGGTTCCCAGGGCTGCGGGTCGCCGGGATCGCCGACGGGTATTTCGACATGGCCCGGAGCCAAGCGATCGCGGCGGAGATCAAGGCGTCCGGAGCCGGTCTCCTCATGGTGGCACTCGGCAATCCCCTCCAAGAGGTCTGGCTGGATGCCTGGCTGAAAGAGACGGGGGCTCGCCTCGGCGTTGGGGTGGGCGCCTTCTTCGACTTCACCGCCGGGACGCTCTCCCGGGCCCCCGCGTGGATGAACCGGGCCGGGATCGAATGGATGTATCGACTGGTGCGGGAGCCGCGGAGGCTCTTCACGCGCTACGTGATCGGGAACCCGAAGTTCCTGATCAGGGCGAAGCTTGACGCAAGGCGCAGTCGAGGGCCGACTTGAGGTCTCCGGGTGTGAGCGCCGTCAAGAACAGTCTCTCGTCGGTCCGGCCCTCGAACCGCGGCAGGATCTTGTTCGTCGGTGTGAGGTTGTCTTCTATCCGGTAATCCCGAACGAACTCGGCGACCTGTTCCGCGGTGACGTTGTTCCGTTCTAACTCGTCGTGGTTGAGCATCAACTGATAACCGCGGTTGCTCAAGACGATCCCCTTGTCCGGAGTGACCTTGTCGAAGTGCGCCTCTATGTCTTCGGTCATGTCTCGGGTCTCGATCGACCATCCGCGCGTGACGGTGGGGTACGGCGTCATCCCGTGATCCGCCGTTATGGCCATGACCCAGTTACCGGGCCCCGCAAGCTCGTCGAGTGTCTGTGTGAGTGTTGGGAGCTGATCATCCGCGGCCTTCAGGTCATCGCGAACCTCCTCTTCGACCATGTTCCATTCATGGCCGGCGAGGTCGATGCTCTTGTAGTTCACGTAGAAGAGGTCGGGTGTCGCGTCCTTTCCGAACCCTTCGGTCTGGAGCACCTGGACGAGCTTCTCGGTCTGGAAGTCCGACCACGCGGGCGTGTAGCGGATGCGACCGTCGAACTCGAGAAGCGGATTACCCAGCCATTCATTGTCGGCTTGACCGTCGGCGACGTCGAGCTCGGTGACTTCTTGTGACAGGCCTTCGAGGCCCCGAACGTAGTCCGGCATCGAGTAGTAGTCCGGATTGGTGCGGAAGTCCACGCCTCCCAGCTCATCCATGATCGCGATGTCGTTGTCCGCGCCTTCGAGATAGGCCCCGTGACCGATCATGCCGAGATGCCATGCGTCGCGAGCCATCATCCCGACCAAAGCCTGGTTGCCGGTGAACCGATCCCATAGGTCTCCGAGCGTTTCCATCCTGAGGTACTGGGGAGAGCTCCCCTCCCAGGCATCCACGGTCTTGTTGCCGATCCGCATGCGGGTATCCGAGATGCCGTGGTTGCGCGGGAAGGCACCGGTCCCGATGGTTGCGTGTATCGACGGCGTGATCGATGGTGATGAGCCGACGGTCGCCCGTGTGAATTCCGTTCCCCCCACGATCAACTCTTTCAGGTGAGGCCACGAATCCGGCCATTGCTCGAGGGCGTTGTCGCCGCCGCCATCCCAGACGAGGGTGAACAGGATCTTCGGGACACCGTTGCGTTCGTCCGGCGGGAGGAGTGCCTCTCGCAGGACGCTCCCATCTCGTTCGGGGAAGTCGTCGAACCCGAGCAGCTCGGCGAACGTTGGCGCAAGGTCGGCCACCGTCACGTCGCGGTCCACGCTGACCCCGGCCTTGATGTAGCCGGGGCCGTACAAGATGATCGGCACGTCCTGTGTGTACGCGTAAGGCGTCGAATGCCTGGTTCCGAACTGGTTCGGCTGCAGCTCCGCGGCCAGGACATCTCCCGATCGTTTCTCGACGTAACCGTTCCAGATCTTCTGCAGGACATCTACATCGACATCGCATGCGCTCACGAGGTTGACGCGGTCACTCGTGGGTGGAGCTTCTCGGCGCGAAACGGCCCAGATACTCCCGCCGAGGACGGCAGCGGCGACGAGCACCCCACCGAAACGGAGGAGTCGCCTGCGCTTCGGTCTGAACCGAAGGGGCTTGAGCGGTGTGTCTTTCCTGTACGAAGGCACTCGGTTATGCGCAGGGCAGCGTTTTGTGCTGCACCCTGAAGATGGTGTTAGCAGGGAGGGTCACGCAATCCAGTGTCCCATCCGGCCAGCGCACGTTGATCGTGGCGGTGGTGGCATTGCCGATCCCCAGGTGGACATAGCCGATCTCGGACTGGCTCCGGAAATTCACGTTGTCGGTCACATCTCTCCAGTACGTGAGGGAGCCCGCTCCGACGAGGACACGAGCACCGATCCCCAGAGGGTTCTCGTCGGGTCCGGACAGGTCTATGCCAACCCAATTGCCGGCCTGGCTGTTGTTCTCCAGGAGCTCATTGGGCCCGCTGAAGTGATAGATGCCGTTCGTGACGAACAGGTCGACGAGACCGTCGCGGTTGAAGTCGGCCGCGGAGACTGCATCGCCATTGCCCGCCCGCGGCCCCCGGAGCACGCTCGATGTCACCTTGCGGAATCGGCCCCCCTCATTGACCAGCAGGAAGTCCGGGCGGTTGACCGAGTCCTTGGAGGGATATTCCCCGCGTGCCCCCTGCACGATGAAGAGATCGAGGTCACCGTCGTTCTCGACGTCGAGCCACACGCTCATCCGCCCCTGGCGAAGCTTCGATCTCTTGACGGGTTTGAACCCCTGGCCGGAGTTGCGAAGGATCAACGAGCGGCTCCGGCTGGCGAGGTGCAGGTCGATATAGCCATCCCCGTTGTAGTCCGCGAACGCGCTGCTCGTCCATGACCGCCTCGAGATGAATTTTATCTTGATCTTGCTGAAAGTGCCGCCGCCGTTCTTGTAGATGACCGGACGGAACGGATAGTGCTGGAGCGCGAGCAGATCCGGGTCCCCGTCGCGATCCCAGTCGGCCCAGGACGACGAAACCGTGGACAGATGATCGTCGACCCCGACGATCGCCCTTTCGAACCGGCCTCCGATGCGCCGGAACATCTGATTCGGGTAACCCTGCCGGTAGGTGCCTCCAGAGAAGAGGT
>JBKJYP010000229.1:0-5760 GCA_046715695.1 Actinomycetota bacterium
TCACGACCGTTCAGCTTCAGGCCGTTGCCGACAGCCTCAACAGCCGACCCCGTCAGACCCTAGGCTGGATGACGCCAGCAGAGAAGCTCGATGAATTGTTGCGTTGACCAGTTGAGAAGGCCCGCCATATGTGCGCGTTCTGATCAAGTCGGTGGGTTCTAGGGGGTTGGGGTGCCGAACTTGCAGCGCATCACGTCGGGGTACTGCTTGCTGGCGAAGGCGGCTTCGAGGATTGGCTCGTCTTCGCGACCCCGGAATTCGGCCGGAACGGTGTCCTGGTTGTAGTTCTCGGCGATCGTGTAGCCGTTGAGGAAGCGCGCGACCTTCGCGCTCGTCAACTTCATATCTTTCATGAGCGGACGGTTGAGGAAGGGACCGGCTGCGCTCGTCGCGATAATGATGGACTCTCCGGGGGGAACTTCGAAGTGAGCGTTGATGTCGTCATAGAGCTCGCCCTGGAAAACGGGCCATGCACCGGAGCGCTCTGCCGATGGTGTGTGACCGTGATCCGCGGTGACGATGACGACATAGTCGTCGACGGTCGCGTCGAGTTGCTCGATAACGCTTCCCAGTGCTTGGTCTTGCGCTTTTAGGACGGCCTTCTCTTCCGGTGCGTCCATCGTGTAGCGATGCCCGACGATGTCGGTCGGCTTCATGTTGACGAAGAAGAAGTCCGTGGTCTCATCCGCTCCGTAGCCACCGTCGGCGAGCATGCGCAGCAGGATCTTCTCCTCGTAACGCACCCAAGCGGGGTTGTCGTGGTCCCCGAGGATCTCGTGACCGCGCCACAGCCCGTCGACCTCTCCGTCTGCACGGTCGAGCTCCTCGGCTTCTTCCGTCGGACCTTCGAGCTTGTTCAGCCAAGACTGCATCGAATAGAAGCGCGGGTTGGTGGAGACCGTTCCTTTGGTCCCGATGATCGCAAGCTCATCGGCATCACCACCGGATAGACCTTTCCCGTGTCCCATCATCCCGAGATGCCATGCCTTCCATGCAAGCAAGCCCACCTTCGGGACGTTGTCCAGCGCAAGGTCGATGTCGTCGGCGAAAGTCGAGAGCTTCAGGGAGCCGGGGTCTTTGCCGGGGAAGGGATCGCGGACGTCGCCTTCATCGTCGCGGTACTCGATCGCGGTAACGCCGTGGTGGATGGGGAAGGCACCCGTTCCCATGGTCGAGTGCGACGCGGGAGTGATCGAGGGAGATGAACCGACCTCCGCATCCAGGAACGAGACGCCTTCTCGTTCCAGCCGCGCGAGGTTCGGCCATGCCGCCGGCCAACGATCGAGAACGTTGCGACCGACTCCATCCCAAACGATCATCACGACCAATCGCGGTGGGGACGCGAGTGGCGATGTCACCGGACCCGTGACCGCTTCGAGCGCGGTGCCGTCGCGCTCGGCCAGATCGACACCGGTGAGACCCGACATCGTCGGATAGATGTCGGCCAGGGAGGCAGGGTCGTCTACCTGACCGGTCTCGGGAACCACCCCCGGCCCGTAGAAGACGAGTGGGATCTGTTGGAGGTAGTCCCAGGGCCCCGAATGGCTCGTCGTCGTGAAAGCTCCGGAGTAATTGGGAGCCAGAGGGACGATCGTCACATCCTCGGAATGAGCCGGATCGTGGCCGCGATAGAGCCTAAGGAGCTCGTCCTCCTCGAGCCCACACGCCCGCTTGACGGGATCGTTGGTCGAGAAGCCCCGTTCCGGCATCGACGCGTTCTGACCCGGCTCCAAGGTGGGGTCGTCTCCCTTGAACAGCGCCGCCCCGGCGACCGTTCCGCCGGCCAGGACGAAGATGGCGAGTCCGGCTGCGAGTTTGTGCATGTTGCCTATTATTCAGCCCAGCCATGACTCCACGCCGCGATGTCTCGATGAGCCCGGACGAGATCGACGATCTTCTCGAGCTCCCGGTGACCGGCGTGTTGAGCACGCTCGGGCGGGATGGCGCCCCCCATATGGCCGGCATGTGGTTCGCACATTCCAGAGACAGGCTGCTCATGTGGACCTACGGCAAGAGCCAGAAGGCGGTGAACGCGCGCCGCGATCCGCGGGCCGCGTTCCTGGTCGAGGAAGGGATGGCGTACAACGAGCTGCGGGGGGTGCTCCTCCAGGGCGAGCTCGAGGTCATCACGGATGTCGGCGAGATCGATGTGATCGGGCGCTTGCTCTACGACCGCTACACGCTCCCAACGACGGGTATCCCTGTAGAGGAAGGCCCACATCTCGAGATCGCGCGCCAGGCTGCGAAGCGCGTCGGTCTCGCTCTACCGCTCGCGGATGTTTCGTCCTGGGACCACTCGAAATTGGGTTGACCTGATGAAGATGAGGATGCTTGGAAGCAAAGGCCCCGATATCTCACCCGTCGGCTTCGGTGCGTGGGAGGCGGGAGGCTCCGGCTGGGGTGAGTCGGTGCCGGACGAAGACACGATCGCGGCGATGCGGGCGGGGTTCGATGCCGGCATGAACTGGATCGATACCGCAGAGATCTACGGGATGGGTCGCTCCGAAGAGCTAGTGGGCCGTGCGATCGAGGGCCGCGACGACGTCATGGTGTTCACGAAGGTGGGGGCCGCACCGGACGGTAGCGGACTCGAGCCCGAACAGATACGGAAGGCGGTCCAGGGAAGTCTCGGACGGCTCCGGCGCGATCACATCGATCTGTATCAGGTCCACTGGCCCGATCGGTCCGTGCCCATCGAAGACACGTGGGGCGCGATGGCGGCCTTAGTCGACGAAGGTCTGGTGCGCTACATCGGCGTCTCCAACTTCTCCGTCAGCTTGATGAAGAAGTGTGAATCGATCCGGCACGTCGACAGTTTGCAATCACAGTTCTCGATCCTCCATCGAGAGTTGCGTGAGGAGGTGTTCCCGTTCTGCAGGGACAACGGGACCGGGGTCCTCTGTTACGGCCCCCTCGCTTACGGACTCCTGACCGGCATGATCGACAAGAACACCGTTTTCGCCGACAGTGATTGGCGCAGCGGGAAACGTGGCGAGACCGGCTATTACCAGTCGTTGTTCTCGCCGCCGGTGCTCGGAAGCAATCTAGAGATCGTCGATGCGCTGCGACCGATCGCAGAGAAGGAGGAGGTAAGCCTGGCCCAACTTGCGCTCGGGTGGGCCATCCACCACGACTGGTGCACAGGCGTGATCGCCGGATCGCGCTCTGCCGATCACACACGAGAGAACGCGGCAGCCGGCGACATCGAGTTGGGCGACGCGGTCCTCGAAGCGGTGGAGGCCGTCCTCAGCGACGCTTCATGAATGTGAAGGTGATCGTCCCTTCAGTTGCGACCTCGGGACAGTCGGGCGGACCCACCAACCAAGCTGAGACCTGCACACTCATCGCGGGGTCGATCGTTATCGGTGCTCCGGTATCGCCGCAGTAGGCCCCCAAAGATTCGCCTTGGGACACAACCCCGCTCCCCGGCGGCGGGAACTGGGTGACCGTGAACCCAACACGAGACGACGCGGAATCGGCTACCTCGATCATCACCGACGTCTCTCCGGGCTTGGGCTCGACACGGACGCAACTCGAGATCGGTTCCTGGGTGGTGCAGGGTCCATAGGGCGGGGTCCCTAACGCAGGCGTCTGGTAGGCGGCCGTCACGACGCGCGACTTCGGCTTACCTTTCGCGAAGACCGAGGTTGACGGCACGATCGCCAACACCATCAGTAGCGAGATACCCACAGTGAGCTTCTTCACGCTGGTCCCATCGTAGCCCCTGGGTCAGATCGGCTCTGGAGGCGCCGTCTTGCGTGTGAGGACGGGCAGGGCGGCGAGGATGACGAGCGCTCCGACGATGACGCGAGGGGTGATCTTCTCGCCGAGTAGAGCGGCGGCGAGCAGCAGAGTTGCCACCGGCTCGACCATCATCACAATCGAGGCTTTGGCCGAGCCGATCACCCCGATGGCCTGATACATCAGCGCGAACGCGAGGGCCGACATCAAACCCATGCCGACCATCTCCGGGGCCGCCTCCATCGGGAGGCTCTTCTGCGTGACGATCGTGATGACGCCCAGCGTCAGTGCCGCGCCTCCAGTAGTCCATGCTGCGCCGGCCACCGGTTCGACGTCTCTCATCGCCACCTGGACGAGAGTGAAATAGACGGCCACGGCGAGAGCGGCGGCGAGCGCGAGCAGCATCCCGTCGGGTTCTGCTCTCGGGATCGTGAAGATGATCAGGACGCCGGTCGTACCGAGTATGAGAGCGAGCAGCACCCTCTTGTTGAATAGATCGATCTTCAGAGCTATCCCCATGATCACGGTCCACATCGGGTAGCTGTAGAAGATCAACCCGACAACCGCCGCCGGCGCTCTTTCCAGCGCCGCGTAGAACAGGGAGGCCTCGAAGGCGTACCCGATGCCCCCGATGGCAATCAGAGATATCGCGGTCCGGGCGCTCAAGCGGAGCGGTTTCTTCGTCAGGAGGGCGAACAGGACCAGGACAAACGTGGCTACGACGAATCGCCCGACCAGCAGAGGCACGAATTCGGCGCCCTTGCGGTAGGCGAACTTCGCGAAGATGGCCAACGTCCCGAAGGCCACGCCCGACGCCAGCGTCATCAAGATCGCCTTGGGCTCGCTCGTTAAGTGGTCCGGGTCTTTGCCCACTATCCTCCTCTCCGATGGACATCATCCTTAGCCTCTCGCCCTCGCCGGCGGCCGACGGTATCGCCATAGATGCCCCGTGGTACCTCTACGTGGGTTTCATCGTCTTCGTGGTCGCCATGCTGCTCGTGGACCTGAAGCTCTTCCATGCCGAGGAGCACGAGCCCACACCGAAGGAATCGGGGGCCTGGGTCGCGGTCTGGGTGAGTCTCGCGGTCGCGTTCGGGATCTTCCTGTTCTTCTGGAAAGGCGGAGCTCTCGCCGGCCAATACTTCGCCGGTTATCTGATCGAGTACTCACTTTCGGTCGACAACATGTTCGTGTTCGTCGTGATCTTCGGGTACTTCAATGTTCCCGCGGCCTACCAGCACCAGGTGCTTTTCTTCGGGATCCTCGGCGCTCTCGTGTTCCGTGGGATCTTCATCGCGGCCGGGACCGCCCTCATCCAGAACTTCGAGTTCATGATCTATGTCTTCGGTGCGTTCCTGATCTTCACCGCCTACCGGATCGGTAAAGGGCACGCGGAAGAGATCCATCCGGAGGACAATCCGATCCTGAATTGGGCTAAGAGACGGTTCAGGACGACAACGCAGTACGAGGGACAGAAGCTCTTCACCGTGCAGGACGGCGTCCGATACGCCACGCCTCTTTTCATCGTTCTCCTCTTCATCGAGTTGCCCGACATCCTGTTCGCCGTCGACTCGATCCCCGCGATCTTCGCGGTAACGAAGGAGCCGTTCATCGTCTTGACATCGAACGTGTTCGCGATCCTTGGACTTCGCGCCCTGTATTTCTTGCTCGCCGGAGCCATGTATCGCCTTCACTTGCTTCGGTATGGGCTTGCGATCATCCTCGGCTTCGTCGGGACCAAGATGCTTCTCGAAGCCGTCGACGTGCACGTCCCGATCTGGCTCTCTCTCGTCGTGATCATCGGTGTGCTGGCAGCCACGGCCATACTTTCCCTAACGACTTCGCCCTCGAAAGAGGAGAAGGAAAAGCTCTTGGAGCTACAGGACAATGAGGACGAGGCATGAGTGACCGGCTAGAGGCATGAGCGATCGGCTAGACGCATGAGTGACCGGCTACCGGTGGCGATCCTCGGTGCCGCCCTCGACCTGGGGACGGCCCGACGCGGGGTCGATATGGGAC
>JBKJYP010000230.1:0-6664 GCA_046715695.1 Actinomycetota bacterium
CGCGGGGGGGGGGGCCCGGCGGGGGGGCCGGCGGCGGCGCGGGGGTCGGCGGGGGGGCCGGGGACCCAGTGGCTTCCGGCGCTGGACGTTGGCGACCGGTTGCCGGCGACGCGACCAGCGTCACGGCCATCAGCCCGGCCGCAACGAGGGGAAGGATGCGTTTGTGTTCCAAGGACCCGCCCTTTGGTGGTGATCTCCCGAGGACTTGCCGGGCGACGTTATCCACGCGATGTGACCGCAGCGTGAACCGAACATTGCATCCACATGGCGAGATGTTCGTCTCTTGAATGCAGGCGGTTCATCTGCTGGAAATGAGCGGCCACTAGCCTCTGAATCATGAAGATCGCATTGGTTGCACACGACTCCAAGAAGGCCGACATCGTCGAGCTTGCCCGCCGCCACCTGGGCTTCCTCACCCGGGTCGAGATCATCGCAACCGGCACGACGGGTCGCCTCGTCGCCGGGCTGGGGCTGAAGGTGCAGCAGATGAACTCGGGTCCTTACGGGGGAGACCTCCAAGTCGGAGCTGCGATCGCATCCGGTGAGGTGGACGCCCTCATCTTTCTGAGGGATCCACTCACGGCCCACGCCCACGAACCAGACGTCAGTGCCTTGATGAAGGTGTGCGACATCCACAACATCCCACTCGCCACCAATGTCGTTTCAGCGGATCTGGTTCTCGACTCGCTTGCCGAGCGGGCTCGGCGTAAGGTCGCTTGAGTGGGTTCCCTCACATCTCGTAGGAGCTTCCTTCGTGTGGGTGCGGCGACGGCAGCGGCCCTCGCCGCCGGTCCGGCGCGCTGGGGGTGGGCCGTCGAAGGCTCGCCCTTCGGGCAGCTGCAAGACGATCCGATGCTCCGGTTGCCCGAAGGCTTCTCGTACACGATCCTTGCCGAGACGGGGATGACGATGCCGGATGGGGACGTCCCCTTCTTACGGCCCCCCTTCCCCGACCTCAACGCGTTGTTCAAACAGCCGGACGGGAAACTCTTGCTGTCTACCTCGCACGAGATCCCGGCCGAATTCCCACTCTTCTGGCCCGTACCTCCAACGGAGGACTACGACCACGCCAGTGGAGGGGCGATCACGAGCATCCTGATCGACCCGAACGGCATGAACGTCAACGAGGCGCGCTACAACGTGGGCGGCATGATCGCCAACTGCAGCGGGAGCGCATCGCCTTGGGGCACCGTTCTGACCGGCGAAGAAGCCACAAACACCTTCGAGGCCGACCATGGATTCATCTGGGAGGTCGACCCGAACGGGTCCTCGAAGACGCGACTCGACAGTTGCGGTCGCTTCGAACACGAGACCGCTGTCGTGGATCGCAAGACGGGCTACGTGTACCTGACGGAAGACTCGGGCACCGACAGTCTCCTGTACCGGATGCGCCCAACGGTACGGGGAGATCTAGCCAAAGGCGGGATCCTCGAGGCTTTCGCCCTTCCCCGTCGTTGGGTCCGGATCGACGATCCTCTCGGTGAGAGCGAGGAGCCCGCCACGCAGGGGATCGCCAAAGGAGCGCTGGAGTTCCATCGTCTCGAGGGCGGGCGTTTCAACGGGCGCCACTTCTACTTCACCGAAACCCAGGACGACACGGGTTGCGGGAACATCTGGAGGTTGAACCTCAAGAACTCACGCCTCGAGCTGTGGTCGCACTCCAACTCCGGTGACGAGATGTGCATGCCCGACAACATCGCGTTCGATCTCGCCGGCAACGTCTACGTGACCGAGGATCGAGGTACAGCCGCCGACGAGGCGAGCCCGAACAAGGTCGTCTTCGTGGACCGAAAGAGCGGAGCGCTGACGACCTTCGCCGAGGTAGTGAGCACGTTCAATCCTCCCGAGGTGGGATCAGACGAACCTACAGGCCCGGTGTTCTCGCCCGACGGCTCCATCTTGTTCATGAACCTGCAGCGTGCCCGGCTCGGGGGAGTCACCCTCGCGATCACGGGGCCGTTCCCCAAAAGGCCGGGGACGCTGCCCCTCGACGCGGCATCACCCCGGGTGGGCAACCCCGCTCATCGAGCCGTCGCCCAGCTTCCGGCCGGAGCCCTGGCTGCTGCCGGGATACCCGCGGCCGCCGCAGCTGCTCTGATCCACTTGCGACGCCGTGGCCGGATCGGGGAGCTCGTACCTGATCTCGAGGACCTGGTTGCCGACCTCGGCGCTCCTTCGCAGGTAGCCGAACCCAAGAGGCGGGCTCAAAAAGTTCTCTAGAAGTTCACATTGCGATGGTAGGAACGCCGCCTTCCCCTACCGAGGAGCAGTGATGGACGAAAAGCCGGCCGAGCCTCGGCCACCAGCGAAGAAAACCGCCGCCCGCAAGACAACAACGAGCAAGCCCCCCACGCCACGAAGGGCGACGGCAGCCAAGACCCCTGCTGCCAAGACGGCCACGGCGCGCAAGGCCCCCGTGGCCAAGACAACCCCTGCCACTATCCCTGCCACCGTGACCAAGGTAAAGAAGACCAAAGACAAGGACAAGGCGAAGACCAAGGTCAAGAAGTCCGACAAGAAGGGCAAGAAGTCCAAGAAGGGCAAGAAGAAAAAGAAGAAGTAGCACAGAGAAGTAGCACAGAGCTGGGCCGACTTTACCCAGACGTACGAGAATGGGGCGTCTGGGTAAAGTCAGGGGGCGGGGCGGACGACGATCCGCTCGTGTGGTTGCTCGACGTCGATAACAGCATCCTGCATGAGGTCGAACAGTTTGCCGTCAAGGAAGATCTGCAAGCCGGGTTCCGCGTGAGTAACGTCGCCTTCGTGAGGTTCCTCGGCGAACTCGAGTTGCACGTCGATCCCTCCCCCCAGCGGCTTGACGACATGCAGACGCACGCCAACCTTCTCGGGGTCCAACCCGGCGAGTTGCAAAGAACGCTCCATCACGGCAAGGGCGGCGGGCGAGATCGAGTGGCTCATAGCGCCCGACAATATGCTCCTCTGCCATGAGCGGATCCATCTTCGAGCCGGGCCTCATCAAGTTCATACGTGACCTGACGAACAACAACGACCGAGAGTGGTTCGAAGCCAATCGCGATAGGTACGAGGCCGTCATGCTCGAACCGGCCCTCGAGTTCATAGAGGCCTTCGCGCCGAGCCTGCGGAAGATCTCACCCCATTTCGTGGCGTCGGCTCGCCGATCCGGTGGCTCACTGTTCAGGATCCACCGAGACGTGCGCTTCTCCAAAGACAAGTCGCCCTACAAGACTCATCTCGGGATCCAGTTCAGGCATGAGGCAAGCAAAGACGTGCACTCCCCGGGCTATTACCTGCACATACAGCCCAAAGAGAGCTTCGTCGGCGTCGGGATATGGCACCCCGAGTCGAAGACACTGGCCTCGATCCGTCAGGCGATCGTCGATCACCCGGCGGTGTGGAACAAAGCCGCTCACGGCAAGAAGTTCGAAGAGGTGTTCGAGCTAGGCGGCGATAGCTTGCAGCGCCCGCCCAAAGGGTTCGCTCCGGATCACCCCGCGATCGAAGACCTCAAACGGAAAGACTTCATCGCATCGGCGCGGTTGACCGACTCGGAGGTGACATCTCCGCATCTGCTCCTCGAGTTCTCGAAGATCTGTAAGAGCGCGGATCCCTTCATGACCTTCCTCTGTCGAGCCGTGGGTGTTCCCTTCTAGTAGAGGGAACCTAGTGACGGTGGTTGGGGTCGAAGGGTCATGAGGATGACGTCGATGTGGATGAGATCGGCTATGGCGGTGATGGCCCTAGCCCTCAGCCTTGCCGCATGCGGCGAACCCCGGCCTTCCTCGAGCGCCCAGCCTGAGTCTTCGACGGAAGCGTCGCCAGCAGAAGAGCCCCGTGAGGACATGCCGCTGCAGGGTCCTCCCCCGGTCACGATCCGCTACTTCGACCAGTCCGCCGAGCTCCAGCCTTGGTCCTTCTGCTACCAGAACGGCTGTGCTGATGGATCACCGCCAGGGAACCTCGTGGATGTGGGCAGCCCCGAAGAGGTCTTCGTCGAGTTCCCGCTACCGGGATGGTCCTTCACGGCCTACTTCACGCCGGCCGGCGAGAGGTGCGGCCGTACGCAGGAGGTCGAGTTGGAGGAGACCGGCGACGGGCGCATCGTTCTGAGCCTCGCCGGGTACGCAGGAAGCTATGACGTCGACCTTTTCGGCCGGGGCGGTGGCGATCTCTCCGTCACTTTCCGATGGACCACCCCTGCGGACGGGCCGCTTCCGGAACCCGAAGCACGCCTCGCCGTACTCGCCGGACATGACGGTGAAGTGGATAGCTACGGCGTCGAGTTGATGCTTTCCAACCTCGCCACCACTCCCGAAGAGTCTTCCGCAACGATCGCCGTTCGAAGCGAAGATGGAGAGGAGATCACGTTCGAGGCGAAGGCTGCCGGTGGTGGATGCTGGCCGGAAGGCACCTTGTACTGGGATGGCCCCGACGCCGAAGGACTCGAAGCCGCAACCCTCGGCGAAGGACCGTTCAGGTATGAGGTCGAGGTTTTCCTGGACGGCGAGCGCTACTCAGCAACGGCGACCTGGCCCGACGACGAGATCAGAGGGAACGAACCGTCAGTAGCTCTAGATTTCGAACCACCTCTCCCCGCCCTTTCCTAGTTGCAACCTAATATCCACCGATGATCGACCACATCGGTCTCAACGTCCCCGATCTTGCGGCGGCGCGCCGCTACTACGACAGACTCATGCCGTTACTCGGCTACGAGCCCTTCTTCGATGCGGAGAGACAGTTCTCCTACAAACGCGCGGAGGGCAAGCCGGGCACCAACGTCTTCTTCTATGTCACGGACGAAGCCGGCGAATTCTCGCGGGAGCGAACCGGACTTCAACACCTAGCGTTCAAGCTGCGCCCGCGCGCTGCGGTGGACACGGTGCACGACCACGTGGTTTCCGCCGGTGATGAGATCGTTCGGCCCCCGGGCATCTACGCCCAGTACCACTCGGACTACTACGCCGTGTTCTGGCTCGACCCGCATGGGTTCTTACTCGAGGCCGTCTGCCACACCCCGGAGTGACTTGGTGATCACTTCCTTCTCAGTACCTCGACATCGACACCCTCGATTGATGACTTGCCCCACAGACGGTCGGCCGTTAACACTGGAAGTCGCAAGCGGATAGCGACAGCGAGGCAGAGCCTGTCTCCTAGCGATAGCGGCGCCCTTCGTTCCCATATGGCCGCAGCGGTTTCACCGTCGACGCGCGTGACGTCGACGATCTCGACTCCGAGGGATCGCAGTAGCAGCCCTACCTCCTGAGGATCTGCGCCGTGAAGACGTGCCTTCTGGAGGACCTCACACCAATTCGCGGCCGTCATGACTCCGTCGTTAAGCTGCTTCTCCACTCGCTTGCTGCCCGGCTCTTGTTGAAGCCACGCGAGCACCGCCGATGAATCAAGGACATTGCGCACCTCGAACTAAAGACCCGCCTCGGCATCGGCGCGCCGCTCCTCGATCAGCTCATCGGCCATGCTTGCGGGCAAGCCCGAGAAGATCGCATGAAGGCGACGCTCGACCGCGCCGCGGGGGACGAGGACCACAGCCTCACCGTCGATCAGGACCGCCAGGCGAGTCCCTTGTTCGATCCCGAGCCGGCGGCGGATGGCGGCTGGAATGACGACGCGACCCTTTGGTCCCACTTCTACGATGTTGGTGTCACTCATATGGGAATTGTCCCACTCCGGAGCCTCTGTGTGCAAGGTACTGGCCTTCCCGTCTCAGGATCGTCCGAGCGAGAACGTGAGCCGTTCGGCGAGAAGCACGAAAGCATCGGCTCCCCCTTCTGCTCACTTCCCGGAAGTGATCTTGAGACCTTTGACCATCCGAAAGTCCTTAGCGTTCCGAGTGACGAGTTGGCGACGCGTCAGCAACGCCGCGGCTGCGATCAAGGCGTCTGGGAGCTTGATGCGTAACTCGCGACAGATCCTCCCCGCTTGTTGCGCGATCTCGCGATCGAGGACGATCTCCTCGAATGGGTCGAGGAAGGCGTCGATCAGATCTTCGTCAGCCTCGCCCCAGCTATAGAGCTCGGCTCGGCTGATACACGAGTAGGCAAGGTCGTCGCCCGTAGGCAGCGCCCGTCGTCCCTGGAGGTGGTCGATGAGTACGTCGGTGTCGTAGAGCAACCTAGCCATAGCCGCGGTCCCACTCCTCACGATCGGGGATCTCGATACTGGGCATGGAGCCGAAGGTTGCGTCAAGTGGGCTCGAACGTCATCCCGGCGAGACTTGCGCTTGAGGAACTGGTCGATCGCTGCGCGGATCACTGCCGACTTGGTTGTCCCGTCGGCGCGGGCTCGCGCCTGTAACCGGCGGTCCTGGTCATCCTCCAGATAGAACGTGAGTCGGCGCCTAGCCGTGAGCGACCCGGCGTCGCAACGGATATGGATATAGGTTGCGCGTCTATGCGACCCACTTGGATCATTTGGGTAGTCCCCGGGGTGAAGAAAGCCTCGCTGCTACTCGCGTTGGCGCTACTCGCGTTGGGGCTCTGTCTGGCAGGCGTCGCTCTGCCGGCAGAGACGCGCTCTGAGGTCAAGAGCGACAACATCACAAGGATCGCCGACCTCAACCTCGGTTGGGTCTCCGAGATCGCCTTCCAAGGTCGCTACGCGTTCGCGACCGGCGAGAGGTTCAGCGTCATCGATCGAAAGACGAAGGACGTCGTCTCAGAGATCGAGT
>JBKJYP010000231.1:0-10342 GCA_046715695.1 Actinomycetota bacterium
CCAATATGGCGCGTTCTGATCAAGTCGGCGACCGGCTTAGTAGATCGGCGGCCGTGCCGACGGTCGAGTCGTTGCTCTGGGCTTGGGAGAAGAGCTCCAATGCTTGGTCCCGAGGTGATGGCCATCCCAGCGACTCGATCAGGTCGATGACCCGGGCGGCATAACGCAGCACCTGGATGGTCTCGATACCGGAGACGTCGTTGAAGAACCACCCGCAACTCGTGAACATCGCCATGGCGAAACGCTGCATCTCGAGCAGGGTCCTCAATCTCTCCAGGGCCGGTTCATCCAGCGGCCCCGAGGCGTGCTCGTCGGCGAACTCCTCGAAGCCGACCTCTCCGAGAACCACCCGGATGTAGGCGTCGCGGACCGTCCACGGATCGTGGACCAGCTCCCGGCCGAGCTTCTCGAACGCCTCAGCCGCGGCTTCTCGGAGTATCTCGAGCCCGTCGCGCAACGGCGTTCGCCACTTCTGGTTCCATCCCGGCTCTCCTCCGGTCGAGCATCCGCAGTCGGAACGCCATCGCTCGATGCCATGAGCGCATGACCACGACGTCCCGCCCGGCTTGAGCCGGCAGACCTCGGCCGGCGGGCAATGATCGAGGAACCAGGAGTGGTTCACCGGGACCATCCCTTTCCTCTCGGCCTCGACGAAGAGCGCGAAGGCGAGTCCGAGGTCGCTGAAGCGGTGATGGTGCCCATACGTCTCGCCGTCTGTCGCGGCATGGACCAGCGTGCACTCGCCCTCCATCTTCGACTCGAACAGCTCGAGGAACCGATGTGCACTCGAGCCGGCGTTCTCGAAAGCTATGGCTTGAGATATCTCAGCGTCGTAGAACAGCACCGAGAGCTCGCGGCCGGATCCATCCGGGTGGGGGAAGCGATAGGCGGCACGGGTGTCTATCTCTCCATCCGCCTGTCCGGGCGCAAGGATCGTGAAGGAGATCCCTTCCTCGATCAGCAGAGTCAGCGTCTGCTCATCGGCAGCCGTCTCGGGGAGCCACATGCCGGCGGGCTCCCGCCCGAATCGATGACGGAAGTCGGCAACTCCCCATCTGAGCTGCGTGCGAGCATCTCGCGGTGGCTCCAGAGGAAGGATCGAATGATGGTAGGCCTGCGCGATCGCATTGCCGTGGCCGAGGCGCTCGGCGCTGGCCCGGTCGGCCTGGATGATCCGGCCGTAGCTCTCGGGGTCGGCCTTCTCCATCCAGGCGAGAAGGGTAGGGCCGACGTTGAACGAGATGCGCTCGAAGTTGTTGACGTTGACATCACCGTCCACCGTCGGTATCCGCGCGGATGCGTTGGGCTTGTAGCACTCGGCGTGGACGAGCTCGTTCCAGTCGTGCCACGGCGCGGCCCCCGGCTGGATCTCGATCCTGCCCGTTCGGGGATCTTCTCGAGGCGGTTGATAGAAGTGTCCGTGGACGACGAACGGCCTGCTTATCCCTTCAGCCACAACACCCCTAATGGCGGCAGGGTCACGACCCCCGAATGGTCGAGCCCGTGCCACGGGTAAGCCTCGGCGATGACCGCTCCCAGATTCCCCATATTGGTTCCACCGTAAAGGCCTGCATCGGTGTTCAGAACCTCTTGCCATTCACCGGCGCGAGGGAGCCCGATCCGGAACCCCTCGTGCGGGATGGGGGAGAGGTTCGCGATGCACACCAACAGATCATCGCCCTTCGTGTCGCGGCGAAGGAACGAAACGACGTTGTTGTCGGCATCGTTGGCGTCGATCCAGCGGAAGCCATCGGGCTGGTGATCGGCCTCCCAGAGTGCGGGGATGGCGGCGTAGGTCTTGTTGAGGTCGGCCATCATCGTTTGCATCCCCATGTGCATGTCGTCTTCGAGGAGGAACCAATCGAGGCTCTGGTCGTGGTTCCACTCACGTTCCTGCGCTATCTCTCCTCCCATGAAGAGCAGCTTCTTGCCGGGGTGTGCCCACATGTAGCCGAAGAGAGCCCGGAGGTTTGCGAAATGCTGCCAGCGGTCACCGGACATCTTGCTGAGAAGCGAGCCCTTGCCGTGCACTACCTCGTCGTGTGAAAGGGGGAGCGCGAAGTTCTCACTCCACGCGTACATGAACGAGAACGTGAGGTTGTTGTGGTGGAAGCGCCGGTAGATGGGATCGCGCTCGAAGTAGGCGAGCGTGTCGTGCATCCAACCCATGTTCCACTTGAATCCGAATCCAAGCCCCCCGAGGTGGACCGGCCGGGTCACTCCCGGCCATGCAGTGGACTCCTCCGCGATCATCAGCACCGAAGGATGCTCCTCGTAGACGATCGCGTTGAGTTGTTTGAGGAACTCGATCGCTTCGAGGTTCTCACGGCCCCCGAACTGGTTGGGGACCCACTCACCCTCTTTGCGTGAATAGTCGAGGTAGAGCATCGAGGCAACGGCATCGACCCTCAGGCCATCGATGTGGAACTCCTCTAGCCAGTACAGGGCATTGGAGATCAGGAAGTTACGAACCTCGTTGCGGCCGAAGTTGAAGACGAGGGTCCCCCAATCTGGGTGCTCGCCGCGGCGGGGGTCCACATGCTCGTACAGCGCGGTGCCGTCGAATCGGGCGAGTGCCCATTCGTCTTTGGGGAAGTGAGCCGGGACCCAATCCACGAGCACGCCGATCCCGGCGGAATGAAGCGTGTCGACGAGGAAGCGCAGATCGTCCGGGCTCCCATAGCGAGCCGTCGGCGCGAAGTAGTGGCTGACCTGATACCCCCACGAGCCTCCGAAGGGGTACTCGGCCACCGGGAGGAACTCCACGTGGGTGAACCCCATCTCGCGGCAGTAATCGGGCAGCTGCCCGGCGATCTCGCGATAGCTGAGGGGTTCTCCATCGGATCTACGACGCCAGGATCCGAGGTGGACCTCGTAGATCGACATCGGGCTCCGATGGTGATCGCGCGGCGCCGTGAGGTAGTTCTCGTCCGTCCATTCGAAGTGCGAGCGACTCACGATGCACGCGGAGCCCGGTGGGTGTTCGGCGGCGCGGGCGAAGGGGTCGATCTTCAGAGTCAGGGCTCCCCCTGAGGTCAGGATCTCGAATTTGTATAGGGCGCCCTCTTCGACACTAGGTATGAACAGTTCCCAGATGCCGGAGCCGCCCAAAGCGCGCATCGGGTGCAGACGTCCGTCCCAGTCATTCATGCTTCCGACGACCCGCACACCCCGCGCATTGGGAGCCCACACAGCGAAGCTGGTCCCGGTGATGCCGTTGACCTCACGCAGGTGTGCACCCAGAACCTCATGTAGCCGCCGGTGGTTCCCCTCGCCGATCAGGTGGAGGTCAACCTCTCCCACCGTCGGGAGGAACGAATACGGATCGTGGATGGTGAAGGTCCGGCCCCCGGGGTAGGTCACCTCGAGCTCGTAGGCCTCGGGCTTGGATCCCAGTCGGCCTTCGAATAGGCCGGCCGGGTCTATCGACTCGAGTTTCGAAAAGACCTCACCGTCGACGATGCAAGTGACGGATCCGGCGTCGGGGCGCCAGGCCCTGATAACCCATCCGTCCAGAACAGGTCGGCTGGGCGAGCTGTCGGACGGATCGGCCTCGTGAACGCCGAGGACGCCGTGGGGATCCCATGAGTCTCCTGCGACGAGATGACGGATGTCGCCTCCGGCCTTAACCATCGGCTCTCTCCGCCAGTCGAGACAACCCGTGCAGCGGGATGCGCAGCCAATCGGGCCGGTGAGAACGTTCATAGTCGATCTCGTAGAGGGCCTTGCCGAGCTCGAGTAGATCGATCAGCGCGAGCGCATCCTCGCGATCCTGAGGGAGGAACCGACCTTCGTGCGACTTGCTCAAGTAGGCGTCGAGGAAACGGGTCCGCGCGGCCGACTCCCACTCGCGCGCCCAGGGCTCGAGCCGTTCTCGCTCCGGGCTCCCCGGCTCCGAAGCATCGAACAGCGCGGCTGCGGCGGCGTATCCGAAAGATCGCAACATCCCTGCGACATCCCGAAGGGGAGAGCTCTTCGCTCTCCGTGCCTTGAGAGAACGCGCCGGCTCGCCTTCGAAATCGGTGATCACCCAGCCGCGCGACGTCATCAGGACCTGGCCCAGGTGATAGTCGCCATGGACGCGGATCTTCAACCCCGGCTCGGAGACGGCTCCGGCCCGGGCGGCCACCCGACCCAGCTCTGGTATCAACGGTGTCAGTTCCGGCAAGCCGTCACCCTCGAGAGCAGAGAGAGCAGCTTCCGTTTCGGCGATCCAAGATTTGAGGTCTTCATGCTCAACGGGCTCCGGTGCGAAGTCGGTGTCGAGGCCCTCGCGTGAGAGCACTATGTGCATCTCAGCGGTGACCTCTCCAAGCTCGGCGATCGATGCCAGACCCGCCGCCGATCGTTCCGCTACCAAGAAGGAGATGTCTTCGAGCGCGTCGGCGCCGTCTGCCTGATGGTAGAGGGACCGCACCGCGGCGACGATCTCATTCCAGCCTTCCTTCGCGTCGGGGAGGAAGACCTGGGCGAGACCGAGGTCGTAGACCCCCAGTTCGTCACTCGTGTACTCGATCTCTCCCACGTGGGTGGCCACGTTCGGGAAACCCTCGGCGGTGAGGAATCGAGTCAACTCGAGATCTGGGTTGGGCCCGGCTTCGACCCTCCGGTACAGCTTGAGGATGACCTTGTCATCGAACACGACACTAGAGTTCGACTGTTCTGCATCGATGTTCCGCACCGACTGTGAGCCGGGTGGGGAGGACGGGTCCAGGCCGGGACCACCGAAGGTGAAGGTGCCGGACTGTCCCCGCAACGTCCGGCCATGCGCCATCAGCTCGCCGAGGATCGCGAGCCTCTGCGGGTCTTCGAACGCGTCTCTGGCCTCACCGACGCCACCCAGAAGCAACGGCAGGTGATATGTGACGGTTAGATCGCCGAGATTGACGGCGGCGATCGCCAGAACCAGTTGCGGATCGCTCTCCTCGGCGATCGCCTGGTCGATGATGTTCAAGCCTTCGACGGTGCGATCCTTGTGGCCGAACCATCTCTTGTCGGGGAGGAGCCCGGCGACCTGCGACGTATCGATGTTCAAGACCCCTCCTCCTCGTCTTCTTGTACCAGCTGGAACCAATAGAAGGCGTGTGCGCCGAACGTGAGCAGATAGGGGAGCTCACCTATCCGGGGGAAGCGCTCGCGGCCGAGCATCTCGACCGGGTACATACCCGCGTAGGCCCCCATGTCTAACTCGGCCGCCTGCGCCCTCGAAGAGAGGTTGTGGACGCACAGCACGATGTCATCTTGGAGCCGCCGGATATAGGCAAGGATCGCCGGGTTCTCCGGGTGCAGGATCTCGAAGCTGCCGAACCCGAACACCGGATGTTGCTTGCGGACCGCTAGCAGCCTGCGGAACCATTGCAGGAAGGAGTGAGGGTTACGTAACTCCGCCTCCACGTTAACGGCTTGATACCCGTAGACCGGGTCGAGCAGCACGGGGAGGTAGAGCTGCGCGAAATCCGCTTTGGAGAAGCCGGCGTTGCGGTCTCCGCTCCATTGCATAGGCGTTCGGACTCCGTCACGATCCCCGAGGTAGATGTTGTCGCCCATCCCGATCTCGTCCCCGTAATAGACGATCGGTGTTCCTGGTAGAGAGAACAACATCGCGTGGAACAGCTCACTCTGCTCCCTGGAGTTCTCCAGCAGCGGGGCCAGTCGCCGCCGGATCCCTAGGTTCAACTTCATCCGAGGATCCTTGGCGTACTCGTTGTACATGTAGTCGCGTTCTTCGTCCGTGACCATCTCGAGCGTCAACTCGTCGTGGTTCCGCAGGAAGATCCCCCATTGAGCGGCGTCGGGGATCGCTGGTGTCTGGTCCAGGATCTCGACGATGGGGTAGCGGACCTGGCGCCGCGCGGCCATGAACATGCGAGGCATGAGCGGGAAGTGGAAGGCCATGTGGCATTCGTCACCATCCCCGAAATAAGGCACGACATCCGGTGGCCATTGGTTCGCTTCCGCCAGCAACACGACGTTGTCGTAAGCCTTGTCTACCTCGGAACGGACCCTCTTCAAGAACGCATGGGTTTCGGGCAGGTTCTCGCAGATCGTCCCGTCACGCTCGTAGAGATAGGGGACCGCATCCAGACGGAACCCGTCCAGACCGAGGTCCAGCCAGAACTTGAGGGCCGCGATCATCTGCTCCTGCACCTCTTCGTTGTCGTAGTTGAGGTCAGGCTGATGGCTGAAGAAGCGGTGCCAGTAGAACGCCCCGGCTTCGTCGTCCCAGGTCCAGTTGGATTTCTCCGTGTCCAAGAAGATGATGCGAGCGTCTGCATAGAGCTTGTCGTTGTCCGACCATACGTACCAATCCCGTTTGTCCGAGCCGGGGATGCGCGACTCCTGGAACCAGGGGTGCTGATCGGATGTGTGGTTCATCACGAAGTCCGATACGACCTTCATCCCCTTCGTGTGCGCGACGTCAAGGAACTCCATGAAGTCGTTGAGGTTCCCGTACTCGGGGAGGATCGAATAGAAGTCAGAGATGTCGTAGCCGCCGTCGCGGAGGGGCGATTGGAAGAAGGGGAGCAACCAGATGCAGTCGATCCCGAGCCACTCCAGATAGTCGAGCTTCTCGATCAAGCCCCGGAAATCACCGAAACCGTCGGCGTTGGAGTCGTAGAAGCTGCGCGCGTAGAGCTCGTAGAAGACCGCGGTCTTGTGCCAGAGGTCATCGCGGGTGTGCGTCACCTCATGTCTCGATGCGGAAGACATGTGCCGGCTCCGAACCAGGGTCCAATCTGATGTAGTTGGCGGAGCCGTTCCAGAGGTAGGTCTCGTCACCGATCAGGTCGTGGACCCTGAACGGCTGCGAAGGATCCAGGCCGAGTTGCTCGAGGTCCAGGTGCAGCGTTCCTTCATGCCAGGTGAAGGGGTTGATGTTGACCACGCACAGGATCGCGTCCCCCTCCGTCGCGGAGCCCTTGGAGAACGCCATGAGGCTGTCATTGTCGATGTGGTGCCAGCGGAGATTCTCCAGACGCAAGGATGCGGGGTGCTTGCGGCGGATGTCGTTCACCTTCGTTATGTAGGGACGGAGGTTGCCGGGTGCGTCCCAATCGCGATGAACGAGCTGGTACTTCTCCGAGTTGACGTACTCCTCGCTCCCCGGCTCCGCCGGGACCCGCTCGAACAACTCGTAACCTGAGTAGATGCCGTAGCTCGGCGAGAGGAAGGCGGCAAGGATCAGCCGGATCTTGAATGCCGGAACGCCGCCGGCCTGCAGGTACTCGTGCAGGATGTCCGGGGTGTTCACGAAGAGATTCGGGCGGAAGAAGGACCGGGTGTCTGGGTCGGCGAGCTCCTCCAGGTACTCCGTTAGTTCCTGTTTACCGTTCCGCCAAGTGAAGTACGTGTAGGACTGACTGAACCCGAGCTTCCCCAGCCGGTTCATGACCTTGGGCCTCGTGAATGCCTCCGCGAGGAAGACGACGTCGGGATGTGCGGAGTGCACTTCGGCGATCAACCACTCCCAGAACGCGAACGGCTTGGTGTGGGGATTATCGACGCGGAAGATCTTGATCCCGTGATCGATCCAATGATCGACGATCGCCTTCAACGCGTTCCAGAGACCCTCTCGATCCTCGGTGTCGAAGTTGATCGGGTAGATGTCTTGGTAGCGCTTCGGAGGGTTCTCGGCGTACTTGATCGACCCGTCGGGACGGTGGTTGAACCATTCCGGGTGCGAGCCGACCCACGGGTGGTCCGGCGAACACTGGATCGCGAAGTCGAGGGCGACCTCGAGACCGAGCCTTTCTGCCGCTCCTACGAATGCGTCGAACTCGGCGATCGTTCCGAGGCCGGGGTGGACCTCGGTGTGCCCGCCGTGCTCGTTCCCGATAGCCCAAGGGCTCCCCACGTCTCCGGGTCCCGCTTCGAGAGCGTTGTTAGGGCCCTTCCGGTGGGTGTTGCCGATCGGGTGGATAGGTGGGAGGTACACGACATCGAAGCCCATGTCGGCGATGGCCGCCAGCTGTTCCGCCGCGGTCACGAATGTGCCGTGCTCGCCGGGCTTGCCGGTAGACCGCGGGAACATCTCGTACCAGGCGCCGACCGCGGCACGCTCCCTTTCGACCATCAGTCGCATCGGGGGCTTGGATGTCGTCGCGCCCGACCGATCGGGGTGGGTATCGAGCAGCGAGGCCAGGTCGTCATCGAGCAGCGCCGCTACCCGTGGATAGAGCGCGCCGGGCGCGGCATCTCCGACATCGGCGGCGGCATCGATGGCCTTCTGGATCGCCTTCGCTACCTTTCCCTTGAGAGATCCCAGACGCGAGCGCAGCATGGCCAGGCCCTCGTCGAGCTCTACCGAGATGTCTTGACCGGCCTCGAGTTTCGCCTTCACGGAGCGCCGCCATGTCGCCCATCGGTCGGGCCAGGCCACGACCTCGAAGATCCAGGGGCCGATCCCCGTAGGGGTGAAGGTGCCTTCCCAATGGTCGTTACCGAGGTGGATGAGGGGGACCTCCGCCCATCTACCGGTTGCCTTACTTGGGGTCCCGCCGAGCCGGTCCCCTTTGTTTTTGTATCGCACGACGGCGGATATGAGCTCAGGCCCGTCCCGGAAGATGTCGGCGGTGACCAGGACCGGCTCGCCTGCTATCGCCTTGGCCGGGAACGCGCCGCTATCGACCGAAGGCCGGACGGCCTCGATGACGATGTGGCTCTGTTCCATGCCTGATGGACTCATGTGCTCGCTCTCCTATCGCCGGGCCCCGCCGAGGCGGGCCCCTGTGAACCCCAGGTTACCCGTGGGTACTCTTACCAACATGAGAGCCCTCCGAAGCTTCGCCGTGCGGGTGCCGTTGCCAGAAGAGCTGACCGTCCTTTCCGATATCGCCTTCAACCTGCGCTGGTCCTGGAACGCCCGAGCCGTGGAGCTTTTCCACTGGATCGACCCCGACGCCTGGGAGCAGGCCCACCACGATCCGGTGGGCATGCTCGGGTTGGTTGCTCCCGAGCGCTTCGCCGAGCTCGCCTCCGACGGCCCCTTCATGGCGTTCCTGGCCAACGTCGAAGAGGACCTGTCGAGCTACATGGACGAGCCCCGGTGGTTCCAGAACCGAACCACGGAGGGCCCGAGCTGTATCGCTTACTTCTCGCCGGAGTTCGGAGTCAGCGAGGCTCTGCCGATCTACTCAGGAGGGCTCGGGATCCTCGCCGGCGATCACCTGAAAGCTGTTAGCGATCTGGGGGTCCCGCTGGTCGGTGTTGGCCTTCTCTATCGAGAGGGATATTTCCGCCAGGCGCTCGCGGCCGACGGATGGCAGCAGGAGCGTTACCCGTCACTGGACCCCCATTCGATGCCGCTGACCTTGGTGATCCAGGATGACGCGCAACCTCTGAAGGTGAGCGTCGATCTTGCGGGCGCCCATTGCGTGGCTCAGGTCTGGAAGGCACAGGTCGGACGTGTGCCTCTGCTCCTTCTCGACACCGACATCGAGGACAACGAGCAGGCCGAACGCATGGTCACGAACCGCCTGTACGCGGGAGGCTCGGAGCACCGGCTGCGTCAAGAGATAGTCCTCGGGATCGGTGGCGTGCGTGCTCTCGGTGCCCTTGGTTACGAGCCGGACGTGTTCCATTCGAACGAAGGACATGCCGGTTTCCTCGGGCTCGAGCGGATCCGCAAGCTCATGGTCGAGACGGACCTTTCGTTCCATCAGGCTCTCGAGGCCACCAGGGCCTGCACGATCTTCACGACGCACACGCCGGTCCCTGCGGGGATCGACCAGTACGAGATCGAGATGATGGGGCGGTACTTCACTTCTTTCGCGAAGGAATGCGAGACGACGTTCGAGGACCTCATGGCTCTTGGTCTCGCCCCGAACGGAGAGCCCGAGGATCCCGAGGAACCCGACAAGTTCAATATGGCGATGATGGGCTTCCGCTTGGCTGGGGCCTCCAATGCGGTCAGCAAGCTCCACGGCTCGGTGTCCCGTTCGCTGTTCTCGAGCCTGTGGCCGGTGATCCCTTCGGACGAGGTCCCGATCGGCTCCATCACGAACGGCGTGCACTCGTCGACCTGGTTGGGAGAAGAGATCGTCGAGCTCCTCGAGCGTCGGCTCGCTCCTGGTTGGCAGGAAGCGGGAACGAGATGGGATCGGATCCTCGAGATCTCCGATGCCGAGCTTTGGCGAGCGCGCGAGCGAGCGCGTGAGCGTCTCGTCTTCTTCATTCGTGCGCGGGTGAGGGCTCAGCTGGTTGCTAAAGGAGCGTCGGAGTCGGAGGTCGCTTGGACCGACGACATCTTCGACCCGAGCATCCTCACCGTCGGCTTCGCCCGCAGGTTCGCCTCCTACAAGAGAGGCACGCTGATCTTGAGCGATGTCGATCGGTTGAAGGC